>JBAURN010000204.1:0-9108 GCA_049581225.1 Solirubrobacteraceae bacterium | reverse complement strand
GCGTCCGCCCGAGATCGAGGCTTGGGTGGGCGCGCTCCTCGGCGCCGCCCGCGACGCCGGCATCGGCCCGAGCTCCCGCATCCTCGTCGAGCCCGGGCGTGCCCTCACGGCCAACGCCGGCGTCACTCTCTACACGGTTGAGTCGGTCAAGCGCAACGTCTCCACCTGGGTCGCGGTGGATGGAGGCATGTCTGACAACCTGCGTCCCATGCTCTACGGCGCCACCTACGAAGCCCACCTCGCCGATCGCTCGAGCGCCCCCGTCGATCCGTCTGAGTCGGCGGCCTCTCCCTGCGTGCTCGCGGGCAAGCATTGCGAGTCAGGCGATGTGATCGCGCGCCAGGTTCTCCTCGAGGACCCCAAGCCCGGCGACGTCGTCCTCACGCCCGCCACCGGCGCCTACGGCTTCGCGATGGCCAGCAACTACAACGGCGTTCCTCGACCCCCGGTCATCTTCTGCAGTGACGGCGACGCGCGTATGGTCGTTCGCCGCGAGACCTTCAGCGACCTGACCGCGCGCGATGTCTCCTAGCGCGTTCAACGTGGGCCTGCTCGGCTACGGCACCGTCGGCTCGGCCTTCGCGGATCTCTTGGAGGAGCGCGCCGTTCACGTCGAGCGACTCACCGGGCGCTTGCCCGTCTTGGGTGAGGCGCTCACCACGAGCCGGGGCAGCTTCCACGAGATCCTGGACCGATCCGAGGCGATCGTCGAGCTGATCGGTGGGATCGAACCGGCGCGGGAGTATGTCTTGGCCGCACTGGCGGCCGGCAAGCACGTCATCACCGCCAACAAGCAGCTGCTCTCCCAGCATGGGGAGGCCCTGTTCGACGCCGCCCGCGCCTCGGGAGCGCAGTTGCGCTTCGAGGCCGCAATCGCCGGCGTGGTGCCGGTCGTGCGCGTTCTCCGCGAGTCCTTGGCCGGCGCTCACGTCGAGCGCGTCCACGGCATCGTCAACGGCACCACCAACTTCATCCTCACCGAGATGACCCATGGCTCCACCTACGCCGAGGCCTTGGCCGAGGCCCAGCGTCTCGGCTTCGCCGAGGCCGACCCCTCCGAGGACGTCACCGGGCGAGACGCGGCCGCCAAGATGGCGATCCTCGCTCGCCTCGCCTTCGACACCCCCGTCCACATCGACCAGGTGCCCTATGAGGGGATCGAGCATCTCCAAACCGACGACATCCAGTACGCCCGCGAGCTGGGCCTCGGCCTCAAGCTGATCGGCACCGCCGAGCGCCGCGACGGCGGCCTCTCGGTGCGCGTGCACCCCGCCTTCCTCTACTCGGGCCATCCCCTGGCATCGGTCAACGGCCCCTTCAACGCGGTCACGGTCGAGTCGCCGGCGATCACCGAGATCACGATGTCCGGTCCCGGAGCCGGCGGCCCGCAGACCGCGAGCGCGGTGCTTGGAGACCTGGTCAGCGCGATGCTCCCGCCCACCGCCTCCTCGCCTCCCGCGGACCCTCTGCCCTTGGTGGGCGACGTGGAGAGCGGCTTCTACATCCACATGGAGATGGCCGACAGCCCCGGCGCCCTGGCCACCGTGGCCGGCGTCCTGGGCGAGCAGGGAGCGTCCATCAAGTCGGTCGTCCAACACGGCCTGGGCGAGCACGCTCGCCTGGTCATGGTTGTCCATCCCCTGGCCGAGACGCGTTTGCGCGAGGCTTTGAAGCGAATCGCCGACCTCGACTTCCTACGCTCGACCCCGCGAGCCATTCGCGTTATAGAAGAGGAGTACTTGTGAGCAACGCCATTTCCATGTCCAAGAGCCACGTTCCCCTGATCGAGCGCTACCGGGACCGCCTCCCCTTCGAGGAGGGCGATCCGATCGTCAGTCTCCAGGAGGGCTCCACGCCCCTGTTGCGCGCCCCCGTGCTCTCGGAGATGGTGGGCGCGTCGGTGCGCCTCAAGCTGGAGGGCGCCAACCCGACCGGCTCCTTCAAGGACCGCGGCATGACGTGCGCCGTCTCCGCCGCGGTGCGCGACGGGGCCAAGGCCGTCATCTGCGCCTCCACCGGCAACACGGCCGGCAGCGCCGCCGCCTACGCCGCGCGCGCGGGGATCACCTGCGCGGTGATCGTTCCCCACGGCAAGATCGCGGAAGGCAAGATGGCTCAGACCTTGATTCACGGCGCGCGCGTGATCTCGCTCGACGGCAACTTCGACCAGGCCCTGAGGCTGGTGCGCGAACTGGTCGAACGCGACCCAATCGTGCTGGTCAACTCGGTCAACGAATTCCGCATCGAAGGCCAGAAGACGGCCGCTTTTGAGATCCACGAGGACTTGGAGGGGGAGTTGGAGGCGCTCTGCATCCCCGTTGGCAACGCCGGCAACATCACCTCCTACTGGCGCGGCTTCCGCGAGATGGGAGCGGCGCCCAAGATGTTCGGCTTCCAAGCCGAGGGCGCATCCCCTTTGGTCTCAGGTCACCCCGTCGAGAACCCCGAAACGGTGGCCTCCGCGATCCGCATCGGTCACCCTGTGCGCGGCGAGGACGCACTCGCCGCCGCAAACGAGTCGGGTGGGGCGATACGGGCCGTCAGCGACACGGAGATCCTCGCCGCCTATCGGCTGTTGGCCTCCAAGGAAGGCATGTTCTGTGAGCCTGCCTCGGCCGCCTCGGTCGCCGGCTTGCTCAAGTACGGGACCGACGGGGCCTCCCAAGTCGTGTGCGTGCTGACCGGCCGCGGGATCAAGGATCCCCAGACCGCGATCCTCCACAACGGCGGCAAAGTCATCGATTGCCAAGCCGACATCGGCGCCATCGAAGAGGCGGTTCTAGGGCCCGATCCCGATATCGGGATAGGTCCCAGGTGATCCGTAGGCGGGTGGTGCGCGCCCCCGCCTCTTCGGCGAACCTGGGTCCCGGCTTCGACTGCTTCGCGGCCGCACTTGGCCTGCACCTCCAACTGGAGGTGATCGAGACGGGCGAGTTCGCCGTCGAAACCGACTTGGACGTGCCTCTCGGGCGCGAGAACCTGTGTGTCAAAGCGTTCGAGAGCCTGCACTCCGCCGAGGACTTCACGTTCCGCATCGGCTCGGACATTCCGCTCACCGGAGGACTCGGCTCCAGCGCTGCCGCGATTGTCGCCGGCCTGCTCGCGGCCGATCACCTCTTCGAGCTCGACATCGACCTGTTGCGCTGCGCCACCGCCATCGAGGGGCACCCCGACAATGTCGCCGCGTGTCTACACGGAGGCTTCGTCGTCTGCGCCGACGATGACGCGGTTCGCTTCGACCCTCCCACCGGCTTGGAGGCCTTGGCCGTCGTGCCCCAAGCGCCCGTCCGCACAAGTGAGGCTCGCCGTGCCCTTCCCCCCGAGGTTCCCATAGAGCAAGCCGTCTTCAACGTCGCCCACGGCGCCCTGCTCACGCTCGGGTTGGCGCGAGGCGACTGGGACCTGGTCTCGCGAGGCCTGCACGACAAGCTGCACGAAGAGCGTCGCTCCCACCTGTTTCCCCGCTCCTACGCCCTGGCCCAGCGAGCGACTGAGCTGGGCGCCCTGGGCGCAACCATCTCCGGTGCCGGTCCCACGGTGCTCATCTGGTGCTTTTACGAGCAGACCGGCGCCGTCGTCGACGCGCTCAGAGGGGAGACCGATGGCTGGGCGACTTTGATGCGCGCGCCATTTGAGGTCCAGGGCGCCTATGTGGGAGAGTTGTAGGCCATGGACTCCGGCTATTTCCCGCGCGGCGCCTCGATCCTGCGAGCGGTCCACGAAGAGAAGGCTGTCGGGCTCATGTATGGCCAGCGCGCGCTCTGCGTCGGCGCCGTCAAGCCGCTCAACTACGTCGGCACGAGCCTCCACACCAGCAACAAGCGAACCCCGTTCCGGCGGATCACCCATACCGGGGGCATGTTCGAGGCCGTCTTCTTCGGTACGCGCCCCGAGGCCGATCGCGTCCTGGCCATGGTCGACGGTATGCACGAGCGGGTCATCGGGAGTCTGCCCGAGGATGCCGGCCCGCACTACCCCCAAGGCACGCCCTACTCGGCTTTCGATCCCGGCTTGATGCTGTGGACGGTCGCCGTGATAGCCGATTCGGCCGAATGGTTCTACGAGCGGCTGGTCCGCCGTCTCAGCGATCGAGAGCGCGAAGCCTTGTGGCAGGACTACCTGCGCTTCGCCGAACTGTTCAAGATGCCTCGTTCCGAGGCTCCCGCGACCCATCGCGAGTACCGCGCCTGGTATGAGGGCCAGCTCGCCGGCCCCGACCTGTACCTGACCGAGGAGGCCCGCTTCATGGGCTACGCCTCCGCTTTCGAGATCCCGATGCCCTCCAACCGTCAGCTCGGCAAGCGCCTGCACGACCTCGTCATGCTCGGTTCCATGCCCGCCCGCGTGCGCGAGCTCTACGGTCTTCCCTACACCGCCGCCCAGCGCGCCGCCTGCACCGCCGCCCTGACCTCCGGGCGGGTGGCCCGTCTGCTCGCACCCTCCTCACTCAAGCGTGGCTCCTGCATACCCGAGTTCGAAATGGTCGCCTCGACCGAGCGGGCCCGCATCGAACGGGGCGAGCCCACGCCCCAGCTCGCCGGCTAACTCAACCGAGCCTCCTCAGGCGCGCGCGGGCATCCTTCATCCCGGGCAGTCGCTCCAGCAGTTCTCCGGTTACCGCCACGTAGTCGGCGCCCAGGTCGGGCCGATGATCGAGGATCGAGGTGGCCCGCTCGGCAGACTCGGCGTACGCGATCGAGGAGCGCACCGTCGTCTCGAACACCTTCTCCCCAAAGCGCTCCTGAAGCGAAGCCTTCGCCTCGCGCGAGTGCACCGTCCTCATGTCCGCCAAGTTCAGCAGCACCCCCACCAACTCCAGCTCGTCGTTCAAGCTGTCCCTCGCGACTTCGATCACCTCCAGCGCCTGCTCCACACCCTGCAACGCGAAGTACTGCGCCTCCGCCGTCACAAGCGCATGGTCGGCCGCCACCAGCGCGTTCACGGTCAGCAGCCCCAGCGATGGCGGACAGTCCACGAGCACGACTTCATATTCGTCCTTCACGTCCGCCAAGGCCCTGCGCAGCGTCATCTCCCGCCCGATCTTGCCACCCAGCATCAACTCTGTCTCGGCCAGATTCAGGCTGGCCGGGATCACGTCCTCGTGGATCGCCGCCTTGGCCGCACTGCCGCCGCTGAGCACGTCAGCGATCGTAGGCTCGACGTCCGGGGGCACATCGAAGTAGTCGGACAGATTGCCCTGCGGGTCGAGATCCACCGCGAGCGTCTTCACGCCGACTCTGCGAAGGACATCGGTCAGCGTTCGCACCGTGGTTGTCTTTCCGGTGCCCCCCTTCTGGGAGAGCACCGCGATCGTCTGGGCCATGGCGGCCGATAGTACGGGGAATGTGCCCCCCTGCGCTCAGCGGCCCGCTGCAAGGTCTGTCGGTGGGGTACCGGTGTGGTGTTTGTAGCGCGTTGGCGAGTGTCTACGCGCGTGGGCGGCAGTGCCTAAACCTCGAGCCGAAGGGTGCCTACGCGTGCGCGGGGGGCCTCAGGCGAGGCGCCTACGCTTCTGAGGGCTGAGGGCTGAGGGCTGAGGGCTTCGGGCTGAGGGGTGCCTACGCGTGCGCGCGGGGGGCCTTCAGCCGAGTGTGTGGACTTGCCCGGAGTCCTCGTGCTCGATAGCCTGCGCCGGTACGCTCACGAACCTCAACCGGTAGCGGCCCACCAGGATCTCGTCGCCGTCGCGGAGCGCCCTCCACTCGACGCGTTCCCCATTCACGAACACTCCGTTGAGGCTGCGGTCATCGAGCACCCGTACCCCATCGGCTTGGCGCACCACAAGGGCATGTCTGCGCGACACGGTCGGGTCGTCGAAGCGAACGTCGGCCGCGAGACTGCGCCCGATGCGGGTCCACTCGCGAGTGAGGGCGACGACCTTGGTCTCCTCGCCGTCCTCGTAGAGCACATACTCGCCTGGCTCGCGCAGCTCGTCACGGGCCCGTATCACCCACTCCTCCGCCTCGTGAGCCTGAGCACGCGGCGACACTTCGCCGACCGTCGTAGCCACATTGAACAGTGACGCCCGCACGAAGTCGTGGCTGCCGCAATCCGGACAATCGCGCAACGCGTCCAGCGACGTCAGCGTCAACACATAACCACATCTCTGGCACTTGAACGAGCCTGTGCCGGCCATCGTCCCCGAAGTGTGCGACTCCATGCTGCGTCTCCCCTTTCTCGTGTCCCCGGGCAGTCGGGAACTTTCTGCAGGGTGGAATCTGGTGGCAATCATAACCATCCTGTCAAGCGATCTCTGACCGACGCCTACGGGCACTGTCGACGGGCCCTTTCAGTTGCATAGCCTGAGCGTACCCTGGCCATTCCTCAACCAAACCGCGTCCACCGAAAGATCACTGAAGAGCACGCGAAGACTGCACGAAGATCTCGTGCCGGCAAGTCCTCACGGCGCCTCAGGGGTTCTCCGCCCTCAGGCGGGTTCCCGAACCGGGTGGCGCCTGGCTGGGCTGTGGTGGCGAGTCCGGGCAGGAGCCGCCCCGGGGACGGCGAACCTTTTCGCATGGCTTCGCCCCACAACGATGTCGAGCGACTCGAGCGCCATCTCCTGCAGCGGGGTGTGGGTTCGCTCACGGCCGACCGTCATCGCTGCACCGATTGCGATCGTACGCCCTTGGTTGGCGAGCGCGTGCACGTCTACGAGCGCTCCTCCGGGATCGTGTGCGAGCTGTGTCGTCAGCTGCGTCGCACCGCTCCTCTGCTCAGTGAGATCGTGCGCCACAGCGAGCTGGGCCACACCGTGCGGCTCACCGCACGCGCCGCTTGAGCAGTCAATAAACTGCCGCCCGTGCACCCGGTTATGGTCTCGGTCGTCATCAGCGCTCCGCGCGAGCAGGTCTTCGACTACCTGCAGGACATCGCCAATCACCCCGAGTTCACAGACCATTACCTCGTGGACTGGCATCTGCTCAGGGAGGACTCCGTTGGTCGCGGCGCCGGCGCCCGCTTCCGCGTCAAGGCTCCCGGCAACCGCTTCAGCTGGGCCGACTCCACGTTCACCGAGGTCGCCCGGCCGCACAGGCTCGTAGAGGTGGGCAGGACCGGCAAGACCAACCGCATCCGGACCCTCGGCGTCTACGAGCTGGCGCCCGCGCCCGGGGGCGCCACCCGCGTGCAGTTCACCCTGGAGACCGAGACCTCGGTCCTCTCCGATCGCATGATGGAGGCCCTGGGGGGGCGCGTCTGGCTGAAGCGCAAGAACGAGAAGGCCATGCGTCGTCTGCGCTCGATCCTCGAGGAGGGCGTTGGCCGCGGAGAGCGCGTCACCGTCGCCGCCGGATAAACTTCCCGCCGCATGAGCCGCCCATCCCGAATTTCCCGCACCTGGCTGCTTGCGACGCTGCTCGTCCCGGTGCTCGCCCTGAGCGCCTGCTCAGACAACTCCCACAGCCGCGTAACGACCGGCACCTACGCCGGCGAGTCGGGCCAGAACGCCCCATACCTGAACGTAGGGCCCCTCATCTACGAGGTTCAGCTCTCGCGCGAGCTGAACCCCTACGACACCGAGGACGCCGCCTACCTGAAAGGCTTGACCCCGGCCCAGCGTGTGCTTCGTCCCGGTGAAGAGTGGTTCGGGGTCTTCATGCAGGTCTACAACCAGACCTCCGCGCCCCATCCGGTCTCCACCAACCTGACGATCAGCGACACCCAAGAAAACGTGTACACCCCGATCGTCCCCGGCTACACCAACGAATTCGCCTACCGTGGCGGGCTTCTCGGAGCCAAATCGCGCCTTCCGGCTCTGAACACGGTCGCCTCCAACGGACCCACGCAAGGCGCGCTGCTGCTCTACAAGATCAAAATCGTCTCGCTCGACAACCGACCTTTGGAGCTGAAGATCGTCGATCCGCTGGATCCCTCCCGAACTGCCTCGGCCGAGCTGGACGTCTGATCTTGCCGCGGTCTCCCGCGCGCGGCCGCGCGGGTTCGGGGCGCCGTCGACAGCTGGCCCGGGGGACGCGGTCAGTGCAGCCCGGCCTCCATCACCTGCCGCGCGACCGGCGCCGCCGTTTCGCCGCCGGCGCCATCCTTGACCATCAGCACGCCCACCGCGATCTTCGGGCGCAGGGCCGGCGCGAACGCGGCGAACCAAGCATCCGTGTTCTGCGGGTCTTTGCCGCCCGCGCAGCTTTCTTCCTCCTTCCCGCTTTCTGAGCCTTCGCCGGAGCCGCCCGCTTCGGAGCTGCTTTCGCTCGAGTTCTTGCAGCTCGGCGCCCCCAGTTCCGCGGTGCCCGTCTTGCCCGCCACCACGACTCCCGGAATCGCCGCCGAAGTGCCCGTGCCTTCGCGCACCACGCCGATCATCAGGCGCCTCACCGTGCGGGCGGTAGCGGCGCTGATCGCGCGCGGGCGCGAGCCGTGAGAGGGGTGGTCTTCGAACGTCGGCTGAGGGCGCCGTCCGCCATCGGCGATCGTGCTCGCCACCGTGGCCATCTCCAACGCCGAGGCCTGCACTTGGCCCTGTCCGATCGCGGTCGAGCCGACATCCAGTTCGCCCTGGATCTGGGTGGCGGGGGGGAGGCTGCTTTCAACCGCGCCATCCACACCCGGTGGGTGGTTGAAGCCGAAGTCTTCGGCGGTCTGCACCAGGCGAGTCGCACCGATCTTGACGCCCAGCGGTGCGAACACCGAGTTGCAGGAGACCGCGAAGGCGAGCGCCAAGCTGCCTCCGCACGACTCGCCGTTGGCGTTTTCAAGCTTCACGCCGTCGAGTGTCGCGTAGGTCGCATATTGGAACACGCTCTTCTGGCTGGCCACTTTCGCTTCCAGGGCCGCGCTCAGCGTGACCATCTTGAAGGTCGATCCCGGTGGCTGCAGGTCGTCGATGCCGATACCCGCGACCGCCAAAATCTCCCCGCTGGCGGGGTCAAGCGCGACCACTCCGCCAAACTGGCCATCGAGCGCTTCCGTCGCCACCCGCTGCAGGCCCGGGGAGATCGTCGTGCGCACCGGTGGACTGGCCTTCGCCGCGCTGTCGGCCAGCACACGATCTCCGGCCAGCAGCTCGCCGCCCGGTCTCCCCCGCAAGCGCCCGTCCAGCGCCAACTCCAAGCCGCTTGTGCCCACGATCGCCCGCGCCGGCACCCCCTGCGC
>JBAURN010000203.1:0-6394 GCA_049581225.1 Solirubrobacteraceae bacterium | reverse complement strand
CCTTACGGCCGGTCGCGTCCGCCCGCCTCCGTGCGTCCGTGCTCAGGCAGTCCGGCGTTCCCACCTTGCTCGCGGGAGCCGACTGCTGCTCAAAGGTCGATTTCGTCGAAGCGCAGTGCAGCTCGTGTTGCGAACACGAACTCGTTACAGCGATGTATGAGGCCGGCGGCCTGGAGCGCTGCCAATGCGTCCACGGTCTCCAACCGACGACCGATCTCCGCGACAAGCTCGTCTAGCGACCAAATTCTCTGTCCGCCGGTCAGCAGCATGACAAGGACAGTCTGCTCGGTGCGGTGGTCTTGCTCCGTGAGTGTCTCGTTACTCTGATCCTGCATAGGAAGTACCTCCTGTGCCGGCCCCGGGCGGTTACAGCCGCGCCGGGGCGCTTTGTTATGGATTCGCGCCGAGCACAAGCCCGGCGCACTTGTTCACGCTCCCTGTGGCGGTCCCCTGTCGGGACCGCCTGGCGCAATGAGTTCCGCACCGGGAAACGCCTGCAAGATCGTTGAGACGGCCCGAACCTCCTCAAAAGGCAGGGTCGCTCGCCACACGTAGAAGATCGCTCGCTTGAGCCGGAGCGTCCGCATCGTGCAGCCGGTCTGTTGGGTCAGCTTGACCGACACATGCACAATCGAGCGCGGCATCGCAGGAGAGCGCGCCGACTCCCACAGCGTCTCCTTCCCGCGTTTCCCCTTCACGAAGTACGACGACAGGTACGCAGCAGCGTTCTGGGCCGATTGAGGCTTGACGTGCTTCGGGCTGTGGTGAACGAATCCGAACCCATATTGAGGCGCAAGCTCGGCAAGCCGTGCGAGGTAGCAACGCGCTCCGGCCATCTGCCGCGCCGTCCCATACGCAAGCACCGGGTGGATGTGCAAGACACCGCGCGCTTGCATCTCCCACACGCGCGCGACCAGGAACACAGATCGCTTCCCCACACGTTTGACCGCATCCTGGTAGGCCCTCCTGTGTAGCCGCCGCCAACGATCCGCCGCCGAGTCATTCCACTCGCGCGCCGACACTCGACGGACACGGCATCCGAGCTTGCCCGAATGTCGATGCTCGCCCAGAGCGGCACATTGTTGGGTATCCCAGGGCAGCGAACCCGCACCGGGGGCCGTGACCGCGCTCAACAAGATGTCGCCGGGCAAAGTCTCCAGGTTGCGGAACAGCTTTTGGCGCTGATCCCCCGCCCACACCGGGCCGTACTCAGGGCACCGGCGGGAACGACAAACGCTCCCACGGCTAAACAGTTGCCGGCCACAACTGCGGCACCTACGGACAGCACTCTCGGCGCGGCGTTCTTCGACACGTCGAACAGCGGCACCCAGGGTGACACCGCGAACCCTCATCGCAGGATTCCCCGCCGCGCGAGGTTTTGGCCTGGAAGAGCGTCGGCTCCTGCTTGCCTCCGACCTCTGCCTCCGAAATGGCCGGCATCTGCCTCCGAGTTGCCTCCGCCATCGACAAGGACGGCAGGAAACCCGAGTATCTGTGGGACTGCTCCTGTCGCCCAAAGTCTGCGGCTTTTTGGGCAAATGTCCCGTACTGGCGGGACGTGTCGGCATCCGTCGCCGACCTGAGAAAAATGGGCCCGCCAGGACTCGAACCTGGGACCAACCGATTATGAGTCGGCGGCTCTAACCAACTGAGCTACGGGCCCGCGTCGCTGTTCGCGACTGCTCAGAAGCTACCAGCGCGACGGCTGCCTGCGCCAGTGCGTCCGGGATGGTTTGATTCATCGGTCAACCAACGAGGGGAGCGGCAATGGCAGCGCGTGCAGCGATCGTCACGGGGGCATCGAGCGGGATCGGCTTGGCCATCGCGCGGATGCTCGCCGAAGAAGGTTACGGCATCACGATGGCCGCCCGGCGGCCGGAGAAGCTTCAGGCAGCCGTCGACAGCCTTGCGGCCGACGGGTTCGACGTTCACGGTGTCCCTGCCGCCCTCTCCGATGAGAGCGAGATCCAGAAGGTGGTTGCAGCCCATCGCGAGCGCTATGGCCGGCTGGATGTGCTCGTCAACAACGCCGGCGTCGGCATAGGCGCTCCGGTTGGAGACATCCAAACCAAGCACCTCGACATGCAACTCGACGTCAACGTGCGCTCGATTGTCCTGTTCTACCGCGAGTGCATCTCGATGCTCAAGGAGTCGGCGGCCGAGCACTCCAACACGCTGGTCGTCAACACAGCTTCGATCTCCGGCAAGCGGGCCGAGGCATGGCTTTCGGTCTACTCGGCCACCAAGCACGCGGTCGTCGGCTGGACCGAAGCGATGAACAAGGAGCTGGGCTCCTCCGGCATCAAGTCCACCGCGCTCTGCCCCGCGTTCGTGGACACGCCGATGACCGATTTCGTCAAGGGTCAGGTCAAAGCGGAGGACATGATTCGACCCGAGGACATCGCCGAGTCGGTGCGCTTCCTGTTGCGCGTCTCCCCCGCCTGTGTTGTTCCTGAGATGATGTTCGTGCGTCCCGGCGACGCCCTCTGATCACAGAAAGGACGCAAATGAAGCTAGGCGTGCACATCGGCTACTGGGGTCTCGGCCTCAGCTCCCAAGATCAGCTCGAAATCGTCCAGGAAGCCGAGAAGCTCGGCTACGACTCGGTATGGACAGCCGAGGCCTACGGCTCCGACAGCGCCACGGTGCTCGCGTGGTTGGCCGGGCAAACCTCCAAGATCAGACTCGGCTCGGGCATCTTTCAGATGCCGGGTCGCTCGCCCGCCATGACCGCGATGACGGCCGCCACGATCGACCAGCTCTCCGGCGGTCGCATGATCCTTGGCATCGGCTCCTCCGGACCGCAGGTGGCCGAGGGCTGGCACGGCCAGCGCTTTGCCAAGCAGTTGCAGCGCACCCGCGAGTACGTGGCCGTCGTACGCAAGGCGCTCGCCCGTGAACGGCTCGAGTTCCATGGCGAGACGCTAGAGCTGCCTCTGCCTGACGGTCCCGGCAAGGCGCTCAAGCTGACGATCGCGCCCGTCCAGGAGCACATTCCCGTCTATCTCGCCGCGATTGGCCCCAAGAACACGGCCTTGGCGGGCGAGATCGCCGACGGCTGGATTCCTACCCTGTTCTCGCCCGAGCACGTGTCCGAGCTGCGCCCGCTCCTACAGGAAGGCGCAGACCGGGTCGGGCGCTCGCTCGACGGCTTCGACATAGCTCCCACTGTCAACGTGTTCGTGACCGACGATCTAAAGGCCGCTCGCGATGCGATGCGTCCCTTCATCGCGCTCTATGTGGGTGGCATGGGATCGCGCAAGCAGAACTTCTACAACAACCTCGTCTGTCGTTACGGCTTCGAGGCCGACGCCAAAGTCATCCAAGACCTCTATCTCGAAGGAAAGCGCGAGGAGGCGATGGCCGCGATTCCCGACGCCCTGATCGACATGGTCTCCCTGTGCGGACCCAAGGATGTTGTCCGCGAGCGCTTGGCCATCTACCGCGACGCGGGAGTCGGCACGCTCGGGATCACGCCGATCGCGTTCACCAAGGACGACCGTCTGGAGCAGTTGCGACTCGTTGCCGAGCTGGCCGGTTAGCGCCCGCTTGACGCTTAGCCCTCGTCGCGAAGCAACCAACATCAAACAAGTGTCTGTCTCACCCCTCCAAGCCCTCGCGCCTGACGTTGGCGAGGAGGCGGGACAGCCTCGCCTCAGGCTCCTTCTTGGCGCCTTCGGCGATCCCGGCCACGCGTTCCCGATGATCGCCCTCGGTCGCGCCCTGCTCGGACGCGGCCACGAGGTTACCCTTCAGACCTGGGAGCGCTGGCGAAAGCCAATAGAAGCCGAAGGCATCGCCTTCACCCCCGCGCCCGAGTACAGCGCTTTCCCCATTGGCGATCACCCGCTCGACTTCTATGAGGCCGTCGTCTACGCCACCCGCGACACGCTTCCCCTGATGCGCGAGCTGCAGCCGGACGTTGTCGTGCACGACATCCTCACGCTCGGGCCTTCGCTCGCGGGAGAGCTGCTCGGCATTCCGCGCGCCACGCTCATCCCCCACGTCTTCCCCGAGGCGGGACCCGGCTTTCCGATCTACTCTTTCGGCGCGCTCCTGCCCCGGACCGCACTCGGCCGCGCCTTCTGGGAGCGAGCGCATCTGCCTGTTCGTCGCGGCCTTCAGAGCGGGCGTCTAGCGCTCAACCGCACCCGAGCCCAGATCGGCCTGCCACCGCTCGACCACGTCCACGGTGGCACCTCGCGCGAGCTCGCTTTGGTCGCGACATTTCCGCAACTCGAGTACCCCCGCCCCTGGCCATCCCACGCCCATGTGGTCGGTCCTTTGATGTGGGAGACGCCGGCCGAGGAGACCCATCTCCCGCCCGGCGAGGATCCCGTCGTGTTGATAGCTCCCTCCACCTCCCAAGATCCAGACCACCGGCTGCTGCACGCTGCTTTGCGGGGTCTCGCCGACGCTCCCGTGCGGGTGCTCGCCACGTACAACCGGCGTCTTCCATCCCGTCCTCTGCCGGTACCCGACAACGCCCGTGTCGTCGACTGGGTCTCCTACAGCCGTACCCTCCCGCACTGCGACGCCATCGTCTGTCACGCTGGCCACGGCACCCTGGTCCGCGCACTCTCCTGTGGCGTCCCCGTGGTCGCCTGTCCCGTTGCCGGCGACATGAACGAGAACGCCGCCCGTCTGGCGTGGGCCGGCGCCGGAGTACGCCTCCCCCGCCGCTTCATCTCACCGCGGCCCTTGCGCCATGCGGTTGATCGAACCCTCTCCGAGCCTTCGATCCGCAACCAAGCGCAGGCTCTGGCTGCGTGGGCTTCGACCCACGACGCCGGGAGCCGCGCCGCGACGCTCATCGAGCGGCTTGCCGCAGAGTGTTCTGCAAAAAGCACCGATAGCCCTTCTACCTCCGTCGGGGCGAAGACAGTCTTGTAAAGGGAGCTCCGGGGCTCGCACCTTTCCCTCCCCTTTTGGGATCCAGCCCCCCGGTCAGGGGGAGGAGGGGTTCAGAAGCTCTGGGGGTGGGACTCGAACCCACAACTTCGGAGTTAACAGCTCCGCACTCTGCCAATTGAGTTACCCCAGACCGTATTGAGCTACCCCGAAGGGGGCGTGAGTGCTTTGGCCGAAAGGACCGTCGTTCCGTCCTCGACCTCGGCGTGACAATTAGAGCACAGAAGCACGCACTTGCGCGCCTCGACACGCAGCTTGTCGAGCGCAATGGCCACACCCCTTGCGTTGATCTCGTGGCGCTTGCTCGACGGGTCGACATGATGGAAGTGCAGCGCGCGCATGTTGCGGTCGTACCCACAGAGGCGGCAGCACCCACCTGCCTCCTTGACCAGCGTCTCCTTGACTCGGCGACGCCTGCGAGACACAGCGTCGGATCGGCAGCGCTTGCAGCGATAGTTGCCCCGACCCGTGAGCCAGAACTCGCTCTCGCCGTGGTGCGGACAGCGCATCGTCACGGTCGCCAACCCTGCGCGCTTGGCATCCTGAGCCGCAACCGTGGCTCGCCTTCCTCGTGTGCCATGCGTTTTCATGCCGTACCTGATCAGCCAATGCCTGACGGTCGCCTTACTGCGCCCAACGGCGTCGGCGATCTGAGCGATTGACGCACCTTGATTGACAAGCCTCTCCAGCTCGTCTCATCCAACCCGCCGCGCGCGCTGTGCTTCTGTTGGTTGACAGCCTGAAGCCCATACCGCTTCGCCCAATACGCGACTGTCGCTTCATGCCTGCCGACCCGCTGCCCGATCTCGGCGAGCGAGAGGCCTCGCCCCAAGAAGTCCTCCAAAGATGCGCGATCCATGCACTGCATTGTCTACTATCGGTCGGACGGAAAGCTGAGAACACGCGTTCGCTTAGGTCCATCCCGTCCGTCGAGCTGGACGCCCTCCCAAAGGAGGCAGCGAGTCGCTAAACCTCCGCCCCACTCTCCGCCAAAGCCCGCTCCTGCGCCCGGTCAAACTCACGCTTGACCTCCCCCCTTGCGCGCGCCAAGTCGCTCACCTCGCCGGCTCCTTGCGCCCGAGCCGTGTGGATCTGGCGGTCGATTGCGGCGAGGCGCAACTGCAACTGCTGGACCTCCAACATGGCCGGCTTGCTGGAGCCTTCGTGCGCGGGCCAGCGTCCCGCTTCGACGGTCAGCTCGGCAAGCAGGCTCACCAGCTCGCGATCCTCGGCGTCCACGCCCTTCAGCGGCTCCGCCAACCCGTCCTCCTTCAGGTGTGTGGCGGTGCGGCGCAGCAGCTCGCTTGTGAACACGTCCACGATCTCCACCTCTCCCAACGCCTCCTGTCCATACGCGGGCGTGGCGATACAGAGGGCCAGGAACGCCCGCTCAGTGTCCTCGCGCGCGGAGAGCACCTTGCTGGCCCCGACCCCATGCTCCCCCGTCCGGTCGCTGCCCCCACCGCGTGGCGCGCCGTTGCGC
>JBAURN010000202.1:0-13860 GCA_049581225.1 Solirubrobacteraceae bacterium | reverse complement strand
CCGCTCAGGCTCTCGAGTACGTGACCGGGCAGCCCGGCATCACGATCCCCGAGTTGGCAGCCAAGATGGCGATCAAGCAGAACTACCTGTACCGCGTCCTGCCGGGCCTGGAGCAGGAAAAGAAGATAAAGAAGCAGGGAAGAGGCTGGCACCCCCAGTCCTAGTCTCGTTGCCCCTGGCGGCGTCCTCCCTCCCTTGTGTGCTGAAGCACACGGCGGTCGGTGCGTCCTTGCCAGTGACAACGATCCGGTCGGACTGGATGCGATATTTGAAACGGCCGGGTTCGCGCGAGCGACCCGGCCGTTTTCGTTAAGGGTTAGAGGGGCGCGCCTTGCGGCCGTGTTCCCGCAAAGGGCGCCTGGTGCTTCTTAGATGAGGCCTTGGCTTTGAACGGTGGAACGCTCGTCGTTCAGCTCGGCAACCGAGGCGTCAATCTTGGAGCGGGAGAAATCGTCGAGGTCGAGGCCTTGCACGATCGACCACTCACCGCCGGAGCAGGTGCAGGGGAAGCCGCTGATCAAGCCCTCGGGGACGCCGTAGGAACCGTCTGAGACGACACCCATCGAGACCCACTCGCCGGTCCCCTTGACCCAGTCATATACGTGGTCGATCGCCGCGCTGGCGGCCGACGCGGCAGAGGAGGCCCCGCGGGCCTCGATGATCGCGGCGCCGCGCTTGCCCACGTTGGGCAGAAAGTCGTTTTCGATCCAAGCCTGGTCGTCCACGACCTTGGCGGCCTGCTCGCCACGAACCTGGGCATGAAACAGGTCGGGATACATCGTCGGCGAGTGATTGCCCCACACGCCCATCTTGCTCACATCGGTGACGGGTGCCGCAACCTTGTTGGCGAGCTGGGCGACGGCGCGGTTGTGGTCGAGGCGCATCATCGAGGTGAAGCGCTCGCGGGGAATGTCGGGCGCATTGTTCATGGCAATCAAGCAGTTGGTGTTGGCGGGATTGCCGACCACCAGGACCTTCACGTCGGAGGCGGCCTTCTCGTTGAGCGCTTTGCCTTGCACGGTGAAGATCTTGCCGTTCTCCGAGAGCAGCTCGGCGCGCTCCATGCCCTTGGTGCGCGGGCGCGAACCGACAAGCAGCGCGATGTTGACGCCGTCGAAGGCGTCCTGCGGATTGTCGTGCAGGTCCAGGCCGGCGAGCAGAGGGAAAGCGCAGTCGACGATCTCCATCGCCACTCCCTCCAGGGCGCCCATCGCCGGCGGGATCTCGAGCAGGCGCAGGTCCACAGGCTGGTCGGGACCGAGCAGCTGACCGCTGGCAATGCGGAACACGAGGCTGTAGCCGATCTGGCCGGCGGCCCCTGTGACGGTGACTCGTATTGGATTGCTCACTTGTTCTCAGCTCCTAGGTGGGGGATTTGGTTCGGGTGACTGGTTGGGGAAGTTCAGGCCGACGGCTCGTGAACGCTCAGGCCCGACGGCTCGGAGATGCTCAAGCCATCGCCCGTTGAAGGTTCTGGTCGATCGACGCAAGAAACTCTTGGGTCGTCTGCCACTCCTGGTCGGGACCGACCAGGAGCGCGAGATCCTTGGTCATGAGGCCGCTCTCCACGGTCTCTATGCACACACGCTCCAAGGTCTGGGCGAAATCGGAGACCTCGGGTGTGGAGTCCATTCGCCCGCGCGCCTGCAAACCGCGCGTCCACGCAAAGATGGAGGCGATCGGGTTGGTGGACGTCGGCTTGCCTTCCTGGTGGGCGCGGTAGTGGCGGGTGACGGTGCCGTGAGCGGCCTCGGCCTCCACGGTCTTGCCGTCCGCGCTCATCAGGACGCTCGTCATCAGCCCGAGCGAGCCGAAGCCCTGGGCGACGGTGTCGGATTGGACGTCGCCGTCGTAGTTCTTGCACGCCCACACGTATCCCCCTTCCCACTTCAGCGAGGCGGCCACCATGTCGTCGATCAGACGATGTTCGTAGGAGATTCCGGCCTTCTCGAAATCGGCCTTGAACTCGGCCTCATAGATCTCCTGGAAGAGGTCCTTGAAACGACCGTCGTAGCGCTTGAGGATCGTGTTCTTGGTCGACAGGTACACGGGATAGCCGCGATCCAACCCGTAGCGCAAGGAGGCCCTCGCAAAATCACGGATCGAGTCGTCGAGGTTGTACATAGCCATCGCGATGCCCCCGCCGGGGAAGTCGTACACGTCGAGCTCGATCGGCTCGCTTGCCTGCCCGCCTGGGCCCACCAGGGCGCTCGCGTCGGCAGGGGTGAAGGTGAGCGTCAGCTTGCCCGGGCCCGGCACCACCATGTCGGTGGCTCGATATTGATCGCCAAAGGCGTGACGGCCGATCACGATCGGCTTCGTCCAGCCCGGAACCAGACGAGGGATGTTGGAAATGACGATCGGCTCTCTGAAGATGACCCCGCCGAGGATGTTGCGGATGGTGCCGTTGGGCGAGCGGTACATCTCCTTCAGGCCAAACTCCTCCACGCGCGCCTCGTCGGGTGTGATCGTGGCGCACTTCACCCCCACCCCGTATTGCTTGATCGCTTCCGCGGCTTGCACGGTGATCGCGTCCTCGGTGGCGTCGCGCGAGGTGATCGAGAGGTCGTAGTACTTCAGGTCGATGTCCAGATAGGGCAGGATCAACTGCTCCTTGATAAACGACCAGATGATGCGCGTCATCTCGTCGCCGTCGAGCTCTACAACGGGGTTTTGCACCTTGATCTTGGCCATGTGTCGATCCTCGGGTTAGCTGACGGACAGGTCCCTCGATGGGGTCCCTCTCGCCCCGGCGGGCGATGCTATCGCGGAGAGGTAACCTGTCGTGTTGATGGCCACCGTCTCGCAGCAAGATCCCTGGCAGACGCACACCGTCGCCAACCAGCCGCCTCCCCTGGAAGGGGTGGACGTGTTCGCGAGCAACCTGCCCCTCCTCGAGGCCACCCGGCGCGAGGGCGCGGGTTGGGTTACCGAGCGGGCCTCTGAGCTGGGCAAGCTGGTGGGCGGTGAGCCCCAGCAGGTGTGGGGCAAGCAAGCGAATGAGAACAAGCCCGTCCTGAGGACTCATGACCGCTACGGCAACAGGATCGACGAGGTCGAGTTCCATCCCGCTTGGCACAAGCTGATGAAGATGGGCGTCGAGCACGAGCTGCACTCGCTGCCTTGGACCAGCTCCGAGCCGGCTCCCCACGCGGCGCGGGCGGCGATGTACATGACCGCGATGCAGGCCGAGGCGGGCTTCGCCTGTCCGATCACGATGACCTTCGCCGTCCTGCCGGCCCTGCGCGCGCAGCCCGAGCTGCTGTCCGAATGGGGACCGCTGGTGACCGCCACCACGTATGACCCGCGCCTGATCGATGCTCGCGAGAAGGGCTCGGCGATCGCGGGCATGGCCATGACCGAGAAGCAGGGCGGCTCAGACGTGAAAGCCAACACCACGCTCGCGCGTCCCGTGGGCGGCGGCGGGCCGGGCGCGGAGTACGAATTGGTGGGCCACAAGTGGTTCTGCTCGGCGCCGATGTCCGACCTCTTCCTCGTGCTTGCCCAGGCCGAGTCCGCGAGCGGCGAGCCTGAGGGCATCTCCTGCTTCCTGCTGCCACGCATCCTGCCCGACGGAAGCCGCAACGCTTTTCACCTGCAGCGCCTGAAGGACAAGCTGGGCAACCACTCCAACGCCTCCTCGGAGGTCGAATTCCACGGAGCGATCGCTCGCATGGTGGGCGAGCCGGGCCGGGGCGTGCCGACGATCATCGAGATGGTCGGCCACACGCGACTGGACTGCGTGATCGGTGGGGCGGCCGGGATGCGGGCCGGGGTCGTGCAGGCCACCTGGCACACGGCCCACCGCTCGGCCTTCGGCAAGACGCTGATCGACCAGCCTCTGATGCGCAACGTGCTGGGCGACCTGTGCATCGAGTCCGAGGCGGCGACCGCGCTCGCGATGCGCTTGGCCAGGGCCTACGACGAGGCCGGCGCCGAGTCTGTCGCCGCCGGCGAGGACGAGTTGGGCGACGCGCACCTGTTCAAGCGCCTGGCCACCGCGGTGGGCAAGTACTGGGTGTGCAAGCGCGCCCCCAACCACGCTTTCGAGTGCCTTGAGTGCTTTGGCGGCAACGGCTACGTCGAGGAGTCGGGCATGCCGCGCCTTTATCGCGAGGCGCCGCTTGCCTCGATCTGGGAGGGGTCGGGCAACGTGATGAGCTTGGACGTGCTGCGCGCCCTGGTCAAGAGCCCGCGCTCGCTCGAGGTGTTCATGCACGAGGTCAAGCAGGCCGAAGGGGCCGACGCGCGCTTGGACGATCACGTGAAGCGGCTGGAAAGCCAGTTCTCGGATCCGATGACCCTGGAGTCGCGCGCCCGGCGAGTCGTGGAGAGCATGGCCCTGGCGCTGCAGGGATCGCTGCTCGTGCGTCACGGCGATCCCGCGGTCGCCGACGCTTTCTGCGCCTCGCGCCTCGGCGGTGACGGAGGCTTGGAGTACGGCACGCTGCCCGCGGGGACCGATTTCGGGGCGATCATCGAGCGCAACCGCCCGCAGGTCTGAGCCTCCGCACAGCCTAAGATCAATACATGGCTATGAGAGCACCGATGCGCACGCGTGGCTCGATCCAGCTGGCGCGCATCTTCGGCATCAGGATCGGCGTCAGCGTGAGCTGGTTTTTCGTGCTGCTCTTCCTGATCGTGATCCTCTCCGAATACTTCCACCAAATCCTGGGTGGATCGAACAGCACCGCCTACGCGGTGGCCGTGGCCGGCGCGCTCGGCTACTTCGGCTCGCTGATCCTCCACGAGTTGGGACACGCCCTGGTCTCGCGCCGCCTGGGCATCCCCATCCTGGGGATCGACCTGTGGTTCTTCGGCGGCATGGCAAAGCAGGCCCGCGAACCGGAGACGGCCGGTGAGGAATTCAAGGTCGCCGCGGCCGGGCCCGCGGTGACGCTCGCCCTCGTCGTGATCTGCGCCGTGGGCATCACGATCGCCGCGACCGGCAGCGACTTCACCGAAGCGGCGCTCACTCGCGAAGGGGCGACCACCACACCGCTGTTGGGCCTGCTCGGCTGGCTGCTGTTCATCAACACGCTGCTGCTCCTGTTCAACCTGGTCCCCGCCTTCCCGCTCGACGGCGGGCGGATCGCCCGCGCCGTGATCTGGTGGCGCACAGGGGACCGTAACCGGGGCACGCGGATCACCGGCCGCGCCGGGCAGGGCTTTGCGATCCTGCTCGGCATCGCCGGCCTGGCGCTGTTCGTGGACGGAAGCCTCAGCGGCCTGTTCACGATGGTGCTCGGCCTGATCCTCTACCAGGCCTCCGGCGGCGCGGTCCTGCAAGGCGCCCTGGGCCAGCGCATCCAGAGCGTGACGGTGTCGGACATCATGGACCGCGAGCCGCCCACGATCCCGGCCGAGCTGAACGTGCTCGACGCCCAGGAGCAGTTCTTTCAGCACTACCGCCGGCCTTGGTTTGCGGTCGTCGACCACGCCCGCCACTTCCTGGGGGTGGTGCGCTCCGAGCGGATCGACGCGGAGATAGCCGCCGGGCGCCCGGCCCTGGAGGTGGGCGACGTGCTCGAGCAGGACCTGGCTGTGGGCATCGACGAGCACGAGCCCTTGGAGGCCCTGCTCAAGAGCGAGGGCTTGGGCCGTCTCGGCGGCATGGTCGCGGTCGACGCCGACGGGATCCTGCGGGGCGAGGTCACTGTGGCTCAGATCCGCCAAGCGCTGAGCCCGGCGGGCGGTTCCTAGCGGCGCTTTATATAGAGTCTCGGCCCATGCCATCACATGACGTATTGATCATCGGCGCGGGCCTCGCCGGCCAGCGTGCCGCCCTCGCCGCCGCTCAGGCCGGCTCCAGCGTGGCGATCGTGAGCAAGGTCCACCCCGTCCGCTCGCACTCCGTCGCGGCCGCCGGAGGCATCAACGCCGCCATCAACGTGGCCGACGACTGGAAATCGCACGCCTACGACACTGTCAAGGGCTCAGACTTCCTGGGCGACCAGGACGCGATCGAGATCATGTGCTCGGAGGCCCCCCACGAGGTCATGCACCTGGAGCACATGGGCGTCACCTTCCACCGCAACGACTCCGGCGAACTGGACTTGCGGGCTTTCGGGGGCGCCTCGATGAAGCGCACCGCCTACGTCGCCGACATCACCGGCCAGGCGATCTTGCACGTGCTCTACGAGCAGCTGATGAAGCACCACGAGCAGATCGAGCGCTATGAGGAGTGGTTTGTGACCTCCCTCTTGCAGGACGACTCGGGACGCTGCTGCGGAGTGATCGCCCGCGACGTGCGTTCCGGTCGCATGGAGGTCCTCAAAGCCAAGAACGTGATCCTCGCAAGCGGCGGCGCCGGCCAGGTGTACTCGCCCACGACCAACGCATTGATCGTGACCGGCGACGGCATCGCCCAGGCCTACAGGATCGGCGCGCCCCTGATGGACATGGAGATGGTCCAGTACCACCCCACGACCCTGGTCGAGAACGGCCTGCTGATCACCGAGGGCGCGCGCGGTGAGGGCGCCACTCTGCTCAACTCAGAGGGCGAGCGCTTCATGGAGAAGTACGCCCCCAACAAGATGGAGCTGGCCTCACGCGACGTGGTCTCAAGGGCCGAGCAGACCGAGATCCTCGAGGGCCGCGGCGTGGGCGCAAACAAAGACGGGATCTACCTGGACATCACCAAGGTCCCCCGCAAGCGCACCCTGGAGGCGTTGCGCGAGATCGTGAACATCGGCAAGGACTTCGCCGGCGTCGACATTACGCGCGAGCCGATCATGATCAGGCCCGGCCAGCACTACATCATGGGCGGCGTCAAGACCGACATCAACGGCGCCACCTCCATCGAGGGCCTGTATGCGGCCGGCGAGGTCGCCTGTGTCTCTGTGCACGGAGGCAACCGGCTCGGCGCCAATTCGCTTCTGGACACCCTCATCTTCGGTCGCCGTGCGGGCGAACACGCCGCCGCCAGGGCCGCCGCGATGGCGATGCCCGAGACCGGAGACGCACAGCGACGTGAGGACATCGCCACGATCGACTCGATCATCGCCCGACCGCACACCGGCCGCAGGGTCTCGGAGATCAAGCAGGAGCTGGGCGAGACGATGAACCAGTACGTCGCCGTCTACCGCGACCAGGAGGGCCTTGAGAAGGCCCACGAGATCGTCAAGCGCCTCAAGGAGGAGTCCCAGAGCGCCTACATCGACGACAAAGGCACCGTCTTCAACCAGGACGTGCTGGGAGCGATCGAGCTGGGCTACATGCTCGACTGCGCCGAGGCAATCGTCGTGGGCGCAATCGAGCGCAAGGAGTCAAGGGGCGCCCAGTTCAGGACCGACTTCCCCGAGCGCAACGACGAGCAGTGGCTCAAGCACATCGACATCAGCCTCAATGGTGACGGTCCAGATGTGAGCTATTCCGATGTAACGATCACCCAGTGGCAACCGGAGGAGCGGAAATACTAGACATGTACGAACCTCTTCCCCCCCAAAAAAACGCCGTCCGAGCGTAAGCCAAGCGAGGAGCACATCCGATGGCCGAGACTCACAGACCCCCCGAGCAGTTCACTTTGCGGATGCGCCGCTTCGACCCCGAGTCGGGCGAGGCGCCCTACTGGGACGAGCACACGATCGAGCTTGAGCCCCACCGCTCCGTCCTTGAGGGGATCCTGCAAGCGAAGGCCAAGTTCGACGGCTCGATCGGCATCCGCTGCTCTTGCCGGGCGGCGATCTGCGGCTCCTGCGGGGTGCGCATCAACGGCGAACCGGGGCTTGCCTGCCACACCCACCTGGATCACGCCAAGGCGCAGTCCAAGGACGGCGTGATCGAGGTCGAGCCGATGGGCAACATGCCCGTGATCAAGGACATGATCGTGGACATGGACGCGGTCCACTGGAAGAAGGTCCAGCGCGTCACGCCGTGGCTGATCAACGAGGGACCCCAGCCCGAGCGCGAGCACATCGTGCCGCGGGAGTCGATGGTGGACATCACCCAAACGATGGCCTGCATCCAGTGCGGCGCCTGCGTGAGCGACTGCCTGGCGATGGAGGTCGATCCCGGCTTCATCGGCCCGGCCGCCCTGGCCAAGGCCTACCGCTTCGTGGGAGACCCGCGCGACGAAGAACAGCGCGAGCGCCTGCTCGACCTCGCCGAAGACCCCCAGGGGATCTATGACTGCACGCACTGCTTCAAGTGTGTGGAGGCCTGCCCCAAGGACGTCAACCCGATGGGGCAGATCATGCGCTTGCGCCGCATCGCGGGCTCTGACCAGCACATCGTCGACCAGAACAACGGTGAGCGCCACGAGGCCACAGTCGTGACTCTCATCAAGGATTACGGCCTGCTGCACGAGGCGGAGATGCTGCCACGCTCATACGGCGGTAACTCGTGGTTTGGCAAGTTCCACCCGGCCGCCGGCAAGGAGCTGCTCAGCTCGCTGCCGGTCGCGATCAGGGCGATCGCCAAACGCAAGATGAGCATCAAGATCGCCCTGTTCGGCCACAAGATCCCTCCCCAAGATCTCAAGGCGGTCCAAAGGATCTACGAGAAGGTGGAGAGCAAGCCCGAACGCTACGAGCTGAATCTATACATCTCCGGCGAGGACGAAGAGGAGCAGACGCCGGTTGGTGTCGGCTCCGAGGAAGGGAGCACCCAGTGAAGGTCGCCTACTGGCCCGGCTGCGTCAGCAGGGGCTTCACTCCCGAGCTGCACGGCTCGATGGCGCGGGTTGCGCCTCTGCTTGACATCGAGCTGGTCGAACTCAACCGCGCCAGCTGCACCGGCTGCGGCGTGATCGCCGAGCACAATCAGGAGCTGGCCGACACCCTGAACGCACGCACCTTCGCGCTCGCCCAGCAGGTCGAGGGGGCGGAGCTGATGATGAACATCTGCTCCACCTGCCAGGGCGCCCAGGGCGAGTGCCAGGAACGGTTGGACTCAAGCGCCGAGTACCGCGCCCACGTCAACTCCACTCTGGCCGACGAGGGCCTCAGCTATGAGAAGGGCCTTACCAACAAGAACTTCCTGTGGCTCCTGGTCGAGGAGATCGGCTTGGACAAGCTCTCCTCGATGGTCAAGCGGCCGCTCACCAACCTCAAAGTGGGCCCCTTCTATGGTTGCTACATCGTGCGGCCACGAGAGCGCCTCGGAATCGACGAGGAGCACCCGCGCGACCACTACCTCGAGCAGCTGATCGAGGCCTTGGGCGGCACCGTGATCGAGTACGCCGGTATGCGCAAGTGCTGCGGCTTTCCGATCGTCACCATGAACAAGGAGGCCTCGCTCAAGCAGGCCGGTCGCCACCTCGGCGACGCCTTGGACGCCGAGGCCGATTGCCTGGTCACGCCGTGCCCGCTGTGTCACCTGAACCTGGACATGCAGCAGCCGCTCGCCGAGAAAGTGGTCGGGCGGGAGCTGAACATGCCGGTCCTGCACCTGCCCCAACTGGTGGGCTTGGCGTTGGGCCTGGCACCGAAGGAGCTGGGCCTCTCGCGCCACGTTGTGCGGCCCACCTCCGTCATCGATTGGTCGACGTCGGTCGTGGGCGCCGCAGCGTAGGCTGCACCGGTGCGCATCCTCACCGTCGTCGGCAACCGCCCCCAGTTCATCAAGGCAGCCGCGGTCTCCGGTCCGCTCAGGGCCGAGCACGAGGAGCTGCTCGTGCACACCGGCCAGCACTACGACGAAAAGCTTTCCACCGTCTTCTTCACGGAGCTCGGCCTGGCGCGCCCCGACCGCGAGCTGGAAATCGGGGGAGGCTCGAACACCTCCCAGACCGCCCGTATGCTGGCGGCCTTGGAGCCGCTCCTGTTAGAGACAGAGCCGGACGCGGTGCTCGTCTATGGCGACACCAACTCCACGCTCGCGGGCGCTTTGACGGGCGCCCAACAACAGGTGCCGGTCATCCACATAGAGGCGGGCATGCGCTCGTGGGACCGCTCCATGCCCGAGGAGCTCAACCGCGTCTTGTGCGACCACATGAGCTCCCTGCTGTTGTGCGCTTCGGAGACCGCGGCCGACAATCTGCGCAAAGAGGAGGCCGTCGGGCGGATCGAGGTGGTGGGCGACGTGATGGTCGACGTGGCCCTGAAGTGGCAGGCCATGGCGCCGCCCAGAACCGAGATCCCGACGAGCTATGAAGTGCGGCCCGGCGAGTACCTGCTGCTGACCGCCCACCGTGCCGGCAACGTCGACGATCCGGCGCGCCTGCGGGCACTGATGCGGATCGTGGCCGAACTGCCCAAGCCAGTCGTCTTCCCGGTGCACCCGCGCACCAAGGCGCGCCTGATCGAGGGCGGGCTGTGGGAGCAGCTGGAGGCGATCCGCGGGGTGCGGCTCACCGAGCCGCTCGGCTACCTCGAGTTCGGCGCCCTCCTGCGCGGCGCCCGCGCGGTCTTGACCGACTCGGGCGGTGTCCAGAAGGAGGCCTACCTGGCAGGCGTGCCATGCGTCACCTTGAGGTCCTCCACCGAGTGGGTGGAGACCTTGGACGGAGGCTGGAACACGCTCACCGACCTCGACGTCGAGCGCGTGCTCGAGACCCTCGAGCAGCCCCTCCCCCGCGAGCGCCCACCTCTATACGGCGAAGGCAAAGCGGCCGAGCACTGCGTCGAAGCGATCGGGGCGTTGTGAGCGAGCCGCCCGCCACGCCCAAACCCAAGGAGCAGACCGCCCTCGCGCCCACACCCGCGTCCGCGTCCGGAGAAACCGTGCGCATCGGCGTCGTCGGCCTCGGCTACTGGGGCCCCAACCTGGCTCGCAACTTCGACGCGATCGAGGGATGTGAGTTGGCCTGGCTGTGCGACGCCTCCGAGCCGGCCCGCACCAAGCTGGCCGGCGCCTTCCCGGGCGCAAAGGCAACCGCGGACCTGGACGACCTGCTCGCCGACCCGGATCTCGACGCCGTGGTGCTGGCCACCCCGGTCCCCACCCACGCCGACCTGGCGGTGCGCGTGCTCGCGGCCGGCAAGCACTGCTTCGTGGAGAAGCCGCTCGCCACCACGGTCCTCGACGCCCAGCGAGCGGTCAACGCCGCCGAGGCGAGCGGACGCATTCTGATGGTGGGCCACCTGCTCGAGTACCACCCGGCCGTCACCCGACTGAAGGAACTCGTCGACGCGGACGAGCTGGGCCCGCTCTACTACATCTACGGTAACCGCGTCAACCTGGGTCAACTCAGAGCCGAGGAGAACGCCCTGTGGAGCCTGGGCGCCCACGACGTGTCGGTCGTCTTGCACCTAATCGACGAAGAGCCCGTCGAGTGCTCGGCCCACGGGAAATCGTATGTGAGGGGAGGGGTGGAGGACGTGGTCTTCTGCTATCTGCGCTTCCCCTCGGGGCGCGTCGCCCACCTGCACCTGTCCTGGCTGGACCCCCACAAGGAACGTCGCATCACGGTCGTCGGCGCCAAGCGCATGGCCACCTTCGACGACATGCTCATCCAAGGCAAGCTCACCGTGTACGACAAGGGCTTCGACGAGGACACCAACTCCTGGGGGGAGTACATCGCCAGGGCCGGCGAGTCGTTCTCGCCACAGATCTCCTCGGCCGAGCCGCTTCGCTTGGAGTGCTCGCATTTCGTGGATTGCGTCCGCGAAGGCCGCACCCCGCGCTCGGATGGCCACGTGGGATTGCGGGTTGTGCGGGTCTTGGAGGCCTTGCAACAGTCCTTGGCCGACTGAGGGGCCTGTCCTCACAAATTAATAACGGTCGCTTCCGCGCAAAACTTTCGGCGGATATGAACGCCCCGGGCGACCGCCGAAACCCCAGTATCCATGCGGAATCCAACGAGGCCGAGCAGCCCCGACGATCACTAGCGTTCACCAGTCGAGTGGTGTAGGGCAGCGTTCATCACCTGAACGAAGGTAGCGACGAACGGGCGATTGTGGGACCAGAGGGGGTTACCCATCATCCCTGCTCACAAACCTTCGGCGCACACAAAACGCACGCCGCAGGACTCACTCCAGTTCTCTCCGCGGGCCGACGCACGCAGGGGGATTTCACCGCCAAACACGGGGAAATACATATGCACCGCCGCCTCAATGTCACGGATGGACACGTAGGCTTCCGTCGTCGTGCGACCTTGGATGAGTCGCCCGAGACGGCCCACGAAATTCGCTTGGCGATCGCACGCACCAAGGCGGGAGACCGCGACGCCCTGCGATTCCTGTATGTCCGCTACTCGGACAACGTATACGGCTACATCTGCTCGATCGTGCGCGACGAGCAGGAGGCCGAGGACCTCACCCAGCACGTCTTCATGAAGCTGATCACGGTGATCGGCCAATACAAGGACTGCGGGGTACCGTTCTCGGGCTGGCTGTTGCGGATGTCGCGCAACGTAGCCCTCGACCACCTGCGCCGGCGCCGTCCGACACCCACCGAAGAGGTGTTCGGCCCCGACGATCACGTCGACCCCGAGTCCCAGGACCGGGCGCGCGACCTGCACGCCGCCCTGGCGACGCTGCCCGAGGAGCAGCGCGACGTGATGGTGATGCGCCACGTCGTCGGACTCACGCCGCCGGAGATCGCCGAGCAGATGGGTCGCACCGAGAGCTCGATCCACGGCCTGCACCATCGCGGCCGCCGCGCTCTCCAAGAAGAGCTGGTAAGGCTGGGCTCCTCGCCCTCCACAGCGAGCGCACCCTTGGCCGCGGCATGTTGAGCACCGCGGGCGCGACCGCTCAGAAGCACAAGCCGGACGCCGTGCCGCTGATGCGGCTCGACCATGCCGACCCCGAGCTCTTGGAGGAGCTGATGGGGGCGGTGCGTGCGGTCGCCGAGCGCGGCGCCTTCACGCTCGGGGAACACGTCGAGGGGTTCGAGCACGATTTCGCGGCCTATTGCGAGACCGACTTCGCGATCGGCGTCTCCTCTGGCACCGAGGCGCTCGTGCTGGCATTGCGGGCCTTGGAGATCGGCCCGGGCGACGAGGTGATCGTGCCGACCAACTCGTTCATCGCCACCGCCGAGGCGGTCAGCGCGGTCGGCGCCACGCCGCGATTGGTCGATGTCGACCCGGACTCCCACTTGATCACCGCGGAGATCGTGGCGGCCAACCTGTCGCCCAAGGTGCGTTGTGTGATCCCCGTTCACCTGTTCGGCGCCACGGTCGATCTCGACCCGATCCTCGAGATCACTCGCGAGGCGGGCATCCACGTGATCGAGGACGCCTGCCAGGCACACGGCGCGCGCTACCGTGGCCGCCGCGCCGGGTCGATCGGGGTGCTCGGCTGCTTCAGCTTCTACCCCACCAAGAATCTCGGAGCGTGGGGCGACGGCGGCGCCGTGGTCACATCGGTGCCGGAGCTGGACGAGCGCATCCGCCTCCTGCGTGCCCACGGTGAGCGCCCGCGCTACAACCATCGCATCGTCGGCACCACGGCCCGCCTGGACGCCCTGCAGGCAGCGGTCCTGCAGCGCAAGCTTGGACGCCTGGAGCAGCGCAACGACGAGCGACGCCGGCTCGGCCACGAGCTGCGCACCCGGCTGACCGCCGCCGGCGCACTCGAAGGCGAGAACCCGATCGAGCTGGTGGAGCCGCCTTTCGCCGAGGCCGACCACGTCTATCACCTGTTCGTCGTGCGCTGCGCGCGCCGCGACGACTTGCGCGAGCACCTGCAGGCGCAGGGAGTCGCCTCCGCGATTCACTACCCCTCGCCGATCCACCTCACCGAGGCCTACGTCGACCTCGGCCTCACCGCCGGCAGCCTGCCGGTCAGCGAGGCCCACTCCCGGCAAATCTGCTCGTTGCCGCTGTTCCCGGGCATGAGCGACGCCGAGCTTGAGCGAATCGTGGACGCGGTGGACGGATTCACGAAAGCCACAACCGAGCCGGCGCGTTGATCGAATATGAGCGCAAGACCCACACAACCGGTCGAAGGGCTGGCTGTGGCCGTGCTCGAC
>JBAURN010000201.1:0-15791 GCA_049581225.1 Solirubrobacteraceae bacterium | reverse complement strand
GGGTGGCGTCCACGGCCCGCTGGTCGCGCGAGGCGCGCCAGCGGCGGACCGACTCGATCTGCTCGGCCTCGACGGCCGGGTCCACCACCAGAATCCCGCCCTCGGAGTCCTCAGTGAGGGGAGAGACCTCCGTCTCGGTGAATCTGTTCTGGCCGACCACCACCTGCTCGCCCGACTCGATCCGCTGAATGCGGGTGCGGTGGGAGTCCACGAGTGCCGCCTTCATGTATGGCACCGCCTGGACGGCGCCTCCGTGCTCGGCCACGACCGCCATCTCGGCGCGGGCACCCTCCAGCAGCTCGGCCACCAAGCCGTCCATGACCTTGGAGCCCTCGAAGATGTCTGGGTACTCGAGCAGGTCGGTTTCGTAAGCGAGCACCTGTTGGATGCGCAACGACCATTGCTGATCCCAGGGGCGAGGCAAGCCCAGCGCCTCGTTCCAAGCCGGCAGCTGGATCGCGCGGGCACGGGCGTCGCGGCCCAAAGTCACCGCCAGCGCCTCCAGGACGATGCGCTGGACGTTGTTCTCGGGCTGAGCCTCTGTCAACCCCAGCGAGTTGACCTGCACGCCGTAGCGGAACCGCAGCCGGCGCTCATCGGTGACGCCGTAGCGCTCGCGCCCAAGCTCCTCCCACAGAATCCCCATTGCGCGCAGCTTGGCGTGCTCCTCCACGAAGCGCACACCGGCGTTGACGAAGAAGGAGATGCGTCCAAACACATCGGCGATCAACTCCTGGGCGCGGTCGCCGAGACGTTCCCGCGTAGCGTCGAGCACGGCGATCGCGTTGCTCATCGCGTAGGCGATCTCCTGGACCGGGGTGGCGCCCGCCTCTTGGAGGTGATAGGAGCAGATGTTGATCGGGTTCCACTTGGGCACGTGCTCGACCGTGTAGGCGATCATGTCGGCGATCAATCGCATCGACGGCGCGGGCGGGAATGCGTAGGTGCCACGCGCCAGGAACTCCTTGATTATGTCGTTCTGGGTGGTGCCCTGGAGACGCTCTTGGGCGACGCCCTGGTCTTCCGCGGCGACGATGTAAAGGGCCAGGAGCCACGCGGCCGTGGCGTTTATCGTCATCGACGTGTTCATCTCCCCGAGCGGGATCCCCTCCATCAAAGCGGTCATGTCGCCCTTGTGGACAACCGGCACGCCGACCTTGCCGACCTCGCCACGGGCGAGCTCGTCGTCGGGGTCATAGCCGGTCTGGGTGGGCAGGTCGAAGGCCACGGACAGACCCGTCTGGCCCTTGGCGATGTTGCGTCGATACAGCTCGTTGGAGGCCTTCGCGGTCGAGTGGCCCGCATAGGTCCGCATCATCCAGGGGCGGTCGCGCTCAGGCAGGCGGGGAGATTCGTCTTGGCTCATAGCGCAATTGTATGGGTCGGCGGCGGGCTTTATCCTGATCGGTCATGAGCGAGACGATTGAGCTGCCGCGCACCGGCGGCCCAGGTACCGGCATCGGTGACTCCTGGCGGGTCATCGTGCGTAACGACGACCACAACACCTTCGATCACGTCGCCCGCACGCTTGCGCGCTTCATCCCGGGCGTGAGCTTGGAGCGGGGCCACGAGATCGCCTCGATCATCCACAACTCCGGTCAGGCGATCGTCTTCGCCGGCCACAAGGAGCCGGCCGAGCACTATTGGGAGCTGCTGAAGGGTGCCGGCTTGACGATGGCGCCGCTGGAGCAGTGCTGAAAAAGGCCGGTTCTGGGGGCACAAGGTCCGTTTGAGAGGCCGCTCCGGGCTATAGCCTTCGCCGTGTGACCCGCACGCGACCGCCGATCCGCAAGATTTTGCTGTGGTGCCTGCTGGCACTGGCGGTCGTCGTCGTGGTGCTCAACTGGACCTATGGGCGGCTGCCGACGACGCCCCATCCGACCGGCAAGTTTCTCCAGTTGGCGGGCGTGAAGCTGCGCTACCTGGAACGGCCCGGGCGCGAACCGGCGGTGCTGTTGATCCATGGCTTGCCGGGGACCGCCGAAGACTTTGAAGACGTGACGCCTCTGATCGGCCGCCGGACGATCGCGATCGACCGGCCCGGGTACGGCTTCTCGACAGGGGGCTACTTTCCGTTCAGTCGCCAGCTGCAAGCCGTCCACGAAACGATCGAGAAGCTGCACCTCGGTCACCCGATACTCGTCGGCCATTCCTACGGGGGCACGATTTCGCTCGCTTACGCCGAGCGCCATCCTGGTGAGCTGAAGGGACTGGTGTTGGTCGATGCGGCAGCTGGGCACTGCGCCCGCCACGACAACGCTTTCACACGCGCCCAGGCACGGTTCATCCAAGCGATCGAGCTGCCCGTGCTCGCACAGATCACCGACGTGACCTTCTCGCAGCTGGTGCGCACCGTCTCCTCTGAACCCGAGGAGAAAGAAGCATTCGATCCCGCGCCGGTCAACCCGCGTCACCGTCATCGCGTGCTCGCGATCACGCTCAAGCACGGCAACCTCGAGGCCTACGCCGGCGAGATACTGGTGGCAGATAAAGAAATCGAAGCGGTCACTCGCGGGCTCAGCGGCGTCCGCGTGCCCGCGATCGTGATCCAAGGCGCCCAGGACAAGTTGGTGAACCCGGCGTGCGGGCGCAGCATCGCGGCGAGCGTTCAGGGCTCACAGCTGCGGATCGTGCCGGGTGGCCATATGGCGCCCTACACCCACCCGGCCGCCGTCGCCGCGGCGGTCGAAGCCCTGGCGCGCTAAACGAGCTTGTCGGCGGGCGCGCCGTTGGTGCTGCCGTTGGCCATCAAGGCGGCGTGGGCCTCCTCGATCGAGCCGCCGGCGGTGCGGTCCCACCACCCGTAGAGCACGGGGACCTGATACCAGCTTGAGTGGTGCACCCTGAAGTCCACCATCTCGGGCCCTTCCCAGAAGCGTTCCCAATCGGCGTGGCTGTCGAAGTGGGCCAGCTGCTGGAAGCGGTAGCGGTCGTCTTTGAAGCGGTAGACCGCGTACGAGGTGGCGCCGTAGCGCAAAGCGACCGACGCGACCTCGTTCAACGCCTCTTCGAAGTCGTTGGCCCGAAAGCCGGTCGCGTACCAGGGAACGATCACAGTGCCCGCCATGAAACCCTCCACTCGTGTTGCATCATCGAGCCTCTGATGTCCGAGAGGCAAGCCAGACAAGGACGCACCGACCGCCGTGTGCTCTGCACACAAGGGAGGGAGGACGCCGCATGGCGCAGCCTATCGGGCATCAGCCTCCAACCTCGGCGCGGATCCCACCCGGACCCTCGGCCGTCTTGCCTTCCTCGTCGGACTCGGCGCCGACGAGGATCGAGATCTTGCCGAGGTGCTTGTTTTCAAGCATCAATTGGTGTGCTTCGGCGACGCCCTCGAAACCGAGAGTGCGCCACAACACCGGACGGATCTGGCCGGACTCGATCAGCTCGTTGGCCTTCGTGCACTCGTACGCATTGGCGAAGTGGGAGCCGATAATCTCCTTTTGCTTCATCCACAGGTAGCGCACGTCGAAGTCCAGGTTGAAGCCGGTGGTGCCGGCGCAGATGACGACCTTGCCGAACGGCTTGACGGTGAATACCGAGGTGGGGAAGGTGGCCTTGCCCACATGCTCGAAGACGATGTCGGGTGCGTCGCCGAGGATCTGCTTGACGCGCTTTGAGAACTCGCGCGAGGCCAAAAAGCGCGCCTTCTCCTCTTCGGGGCTCTCGCCGCCCTTGCGCATCATCCCGGTGAACTCGGCTCTGTCGATGTAGTCGACGGCGCCCAGACGCTTGACGAGCTCTCCCTTCTCGGCCGAGGAGACGACGCCCACACAGTGCGCTCCGGCGGCGGCGCAAAGCTGAGTGGCGAACACACCGAGGCCGCCGGCGGCGCCCCATATCAGGACCTTTTGGCCGGCCTGCAGTTTGCAGCGTGTGAGCAACATGCGATAGGCGGTGAAGTACACGAGGCCATAGGAGGCGGCTTCGGACCAGGTCAAAGCCTTGGGCTTGGGCAGGAGCTGTTGGGCCTGGACCTTGGTGAACTGGGCGAACGAGCCCCACGTCGTCTCATAGCCCCAGACCCTCTGCGAGGGGGCGGCCAACGGGTCCAGGCCGTGCACCTCGGGATCCTCGTAGGAAGCCTGGTTGCAGTGCAGCACGACCTCGTCGCCGGGCTTCCAGCGCGTAACGCCGGGCCCCACCTTCCACACGATGCCGGAGGCGTCCGAGCCGCCGATGTGGTGTCCGTACTCGGGGTGGTCGCCGTAGCGCCACACCCCGATCGGCTTGCCCAAAGCGGCCCACACGTTGTTGTAGTTGACCCCGGCGGCCATTACCCGCACGATCACCTCGAAGGCGGCGGGCTCGGGGACCTCTACCTCCTCCAGCTGGAAGGCGTCCTTGGGTTCCCCCTGGCGCTCCTCCCTGATGACCCACGCGGCCATCGTCGCGGGCAACTCGCCGAGCTCGGCGTCGACTTGGGTGACTCTTTGCAGATCGATTGCCACGGTGCGCTTGGACCTCGCTCTCGGGAACTGGACGGCTCCATCCTATCCGGCGCGACACACGCTCGGCAACCCCCCTCGCCTGGTTCCCGGCCCGTGGGGCTAACCGAAGGGGAGCTCCGCCACTCTCGCCGTGACGCCGCCCTCGCCGGCCGTCAGAATCGCGCCGGGCTCGGCCTCACGGCGCACCACAGCCAGGCCGATCGGGCCGAAGGTGGGGGAGAGCACCGAGCTGCCCAGACGCCCGACGGGGCGCTCTCCCAGGCGCAGTTCGGCGCCTTGCTCGACCGGCTCGGACAGGCGCAGGCCGCGCAGGTAGCGATTGGGTTTGCCCTTGTAGTAGAGCCTCGCCACGGTCTCCTGACCGACGTAGCAGCCCTTGGTGAAGCTGACCGCACGCTCGTTGAGGCCGGCCTCCTGAGGGATCGTGGTCTCGTCGAGGTCCAGCCCATAGCGGGGACGCCCGCTCTCCACTCGCACAATCTCGGCCGCGGCTTCGCTCACCTCGACGGCGCCGGCATCCACGAGGGCCACGCGCACCGTGTCGAGCGCATCGGCATCGAACAAGAGGTCGCAGCCCACGTGGGTGCGGATCACGCGCACCCGGGTATCGCCAAGACGCACAACCCTGTGAACGTGCTCGCCCTCGGAAAGGCCCCCCGCGCGCGCGGGGGGGTCGTCCCCGGCGAAGACACCAACCTCCGGCTCGGCCCGCTCAGACGCCTCGGATGGCTGAAACGGCTCGTCTGGCTCAGACGAGCCCGAGGACGGGTCGAGTGCGAAGGCGGCAGCGGCCACCTCGGCGGCGCCAGGGCCGATCAGCGACAACAGCGAGCACTCCAAAGTGCGCTTGTGCAGCTCCACGTCATAGCCCACCTTGAAGCGGCGAATCATGTCGAACAGGGCCTGCAGAGCGACCCGCTCGGTGTCCAGCAGCAACTCGCCTGGCTCCCCGTCTGGATCGGGCCCGACCGCGAGGATGCGCAGGTCGCCGAGCATCTTGCCCTTGTGGGTGAGAAAGGCCGCGTACCGGCCTTCGCCTGGCTCCATGCCGACCAGCTCGTTGGTGACCTGGCCGTTCAAGAACTCGACCGCCCCTGAGCCCGTCAGCGCGAGCTTGCCGCGCTCGGAACGATCCACAACGCCGCAACCCTCGGTCAGGGTCGCGTACTCCTCCGCCAAGGTCGCAGTGGGGACGCTTGCCACGTTGCCGAGGATAGCCGCGCTAGGCTTCACTCCAATGGGCATGGCCGACACCTTCCAAAGCATCGTGGACTCGCTTCCTGACGACTGGACAGACCTCGAGCTGGACCTGCGGATAGCGGACGAGTCGCGCTACATCGACGCCTCCGTGTACCTCGTGACCTGTAACGCCAGGCCCTACTCGCACCACGACTGGCATTGGCGCCTGCTGGTGGCCCACCGCTTCGGGCACGCCGCCTCGGCGCCGACCACTCACGGAGCCCTGCGCCTGCTCGACGAAGCGGGAATCGAGGGCGAGCTGGTCTTGCGCGAGCAGCGCGCGGGGCGCGTCGAGGTCACTCAGATGTGGGGCCGGCCGCACTCGGTACGCGAAGAGTTCGCGCGCCTGCGCGCCCAGTAGCGCCGGCGATGGCCCACGTGGTCGCTCTCGTGCCGGATCTGCTGTTCGGCTCGCAGGTGCAAGGAAGTCTGCGAGCAGGCGGTCACACGGTGGATTTGGTGGGGGATGAAGAGGGCGTGCGTACCGGTTTGCGCGCGGCGGACGCGCTCGTCCTGGATCTCACCGATGACGCCACGCGTCGTACGGGACTGCTCAAGTCCCTGCCTGCGGATGAGCTGGCCGGCGTGCCCACGTTGGCGTTTTACTCGCACGTCGATGTCGAGGCCCGTCGCCTGGCCGAGCAGGCAGGTTGCGAGCTCGTGGTTCCCCGTTCGCGCATGGCGCGCGAAGGGGCCGCGCTGGTGAACCAGCTGCTCAACTAGGCGGCAAAGCTTCGCCGCCGCCCATCTGGGCGTGTTCGGCCTCTACCGGGTCGAGGGGTACGAGCGCTGCGTTGGGCACGCGCTCGGCCAGCGCCACCCGGTGGCCCGCGCGCTGGTAGAGGGCGATGCGGATCACTACACCGTGGCAAACCACCAGTGCGGGCAGAGCGCCCTGCTCCAAGTCGGCGAGCGCCGCCGCGACTCGCACGCCCTGCTGGGCAAATGACTCGCCGCCCGGGAACGCAAAATCGGGACGGCCTTCGATGAAGCCCGCGAACCCGTCCGGATCCTCAGTCTGCACGTCGCTGAACAGCCGGTCTGTCCAGTCGCCCGCGTCAGTCTCCATCAAGCGAGGCTCCTCGCGTGGCTCGAGGCCCACACGTGCCGCCACGATGTCCGCGGTTTCCCTGGCTCTCAGCAACGGGCTGCACCACAGAGCCACGAACGGTTTGCCATTCGCGCCCGCGGTAGCGCGCTCCGCCAGGTCGGCCGCCTGGGCCCGGCCGGTGTCGTCGAGCGGGACGGGCAGATGTCCTTGGAAGCGACGCTCCAGGTTGTAAGCGGTCTGGCCGTGTCTGGCCAGGTACACACTCGCCGCGCTCATCGTCGTCCCGAAATGCCCGTCAGGAGTGCGCTCACTTCCGCCGCCGTCCCGAATCGACTCGGGACACTAGGTCGCCGCAGGCTCGACTCCGGGCTTGCGCAAATACAGGAACGCATACAGCCCAGCCGCGACTGTGGCGCCCAACAGCGGCCCCGCGTACCAAACCCACCCGTTGGCCCAATGGTCGCCTACGAGCTGCGGCCCGAAAGCACGTGACGGGTTCATCGCGGCGCCTGTGAACGGGCCGCCGAACAGCACGTCGATCGTGATTGTCAGACCGATCGCCAGTCCAGCCACGACGCTGAACTGGTTGCGGGCGTCCACCGCCGCCCCGAAGATCACGAACACCAGGAAGAAGGTCAAGATCGCCTCCAGCAGGAAGCCGGAGCTTGCGTTGACCCCGTGCCCGAGCGCCGGCACGCCCAGCTTGACCGCTTCGGTCGTCGCCCGCGGAAGCAATTGCTTGACCAGCAGCGCCGCAAGCGCGGCGCCGCCGAACTGGGCGACCCAATAGACGGGCGCCAGGGCCGGCTTGATCTTTTTGGTGATCAAGAAGCCGAACGTCACGGCAGGGTTGAAGTGGCCGCCCGAGATGTGGCCCAGCGCGCAGACCATCACACCGATCGCCAAGCCGTTGGCGACCGCGACGCCAATTAGAGACGGATCTGTGATGACGCCAGAGGCCGCCGCGGCACCGGCGCCGATGAAGGTGAGGGTGAAGGCGCCGACCATCTCGGCTACGGCGCGACGCAAAGTGTCTTCGGACATGGCCAAAACCTATGAGTAGGGTCGGACGGACATACACTGGGGCGATGCGCCGTCGCGTCACGTTCTCGCGCAACCTCACGCTCTCGCTCTCGCGCACGTGTCGCTGCTACTGCAAGTACTGCGCCTTCGCCACCCACAAGGCCCACCTGTATGAGCCTGACGAGGTGATCGACATCCTCGATCGTGCCGCCCGCCGCCAGGTCAAGGAGCTGCTGGTGCTCACCGGCGAGCATCCCGAGGTCAACCCCGAGGTGCGCCAACGCCTGAGCGATTACGGCCACGAGGACTTCACCGCCTACGTCGTCTGGACCTGCGAACGGGCCTTGGAGCGAGGCCTCTTGCCCCACACCAACCTTGGCGTCCTCGCCTTCGAGGATCTGGCCCGCCTGCGTGAGGTCACCGCCTCTCAAGGTCTCATGCTCGAGTCGGTCTCCGAGCGGCTCATGCAAACCGTTCACGCCGGTTCCCCGACCAAGCATCCCGCCGTGCGATTGGAGACGATCCGCGCCGCGGGCGAGCTGCGCATCCCCTTCACGAGCGGCATCCTCGTCGGCATCGGCGAGACCCCCGCCGAGCGCATCGCGTCCCTGGAGGCACTGGCCGCTCTGCAGGCTCAGTACGGCCACATCCAAGAGGTGATCCTCCAAAACTTCGTGCCGCACCAGTCCTACTATGGCCAGGAGCCGGCCCAAATAGCCGAGGCCGCCGCCCGAGCCTACTGGCGAACCGGAGTGGGAACTGGAGAGACCGATTTGCGGCAGACGGTCCCCTCTTCCTCCCGGGGGGAAGCCGAGCGGCCCGAGACACGCACGAACGACGATCCCAACCCCTCAGAGCTTCACCCCCAACTGCCGCTGCCCTCGTGGGCCAGGGCGGGTGGGGGTCCCATATCTATCGAGGACATGAAGCTCCTGATCGGCGAAGCGCGCCGACTCATGCCCGACGTCGGCATCCAGATCCCGCCCAACCTCGCCGACTGGTGGAGCGAGCTGGTCGCGTCCGGCGCGACCGATCTCGGCGGCTTGTCGGCCAACGGCGACCACATCTCACCCGAGCATCCCTTCCCCTCGCCTCACCAGGTGCGCAAGCGCCTGCAGGCCGACGGCTACGCCCTGACCGAGCGCTTGTGCGTATATCCCCAATACATCGATCCCACCTGGGTCGCGCCCGCTGTGCTCGACACGATCAAGCTCAAGTACTGGAGCTTCATTCCCCGCAGCGGCTCAGGGCGCACCGACCCGCCCCTCCCGATTCGCCCAGACCTGGTGGGCGGCGCGATTGAGAAGGGTCGCGCCGGTCGCCTTCTGAGCGCCGAGGAGCTGACCGCCATGTTCGCCGAGACACGCCCCGAGGTCATCGAGGAGATCAGGCTGGCCGCCGACGAGTTGCGCGCCGACTTGGCGGGTGACCTGGTCACGTATGTGGTCAACCGCAACATCAACATCTCCAACGTCTGCACCGTCGGCTGCGCCTTCTGCGGCTTTGGCCAGTCCAAGCGCTCGCCCGACGCCTACCAGCACGACGAAGCCGAGTTCAGGCGACGCGTCCTGGAGGCGATCGACTACGGGGCCTCCGAGCTGTGCATCCAGTCCGGTATCCACCCCGATTGGTCCTTCGAGGACTACCTCTTCTGGCTGCGCCTGGCCAAGACCGTCGCCCGCGAGGCGGACACGGACCTCCACCTTCACGCCTACTCGCCGATGGAGATCGCCCACATGTGCGACATCTCCGGCCTGCCTCCTTCCGAAGTGTTCCTCCAATTGCGCGAAGCCGGGCTCGGCTCGACCCCCGGCACCGCCGCCGAGGTGCTCCACGACGGAGTGCGCGCTCGCATCTCCCCCAACAAGCTGCCCGTCGCCCGCTGGGTGGAGATCATCGAAGCCTCCCATTTGGCGGGCCTGCGCTCCACCTCCACGGTCATGTTCGGCCACATCGAGGAGCCTTGGGAGCTGGCCGAGCACATGCGCGTCATCCGTTCCCTGCAGGAGCGCACCGGTGGCATCACCGAGTTCGTGCCCCTCTCCTTCATACCTTTCCAGACGTTGCTCGGGCGTACACACGGCGTTGAGGAGATCTCGCGTGAGGAGAACCTCAAGCACACCGCCGTATTCCGCCTCGCCCTCGGCCGCACGATCCCAAGCCTGCAAGCATCCTGGGTGAAGATGGGCCTCGACGCCGCCACCGAGTCGCTGTCCTGGGGCGTCAACGACCTCGGCGGCACTTTGATGGAGGAGTCGATCTCCCGGCTCGCCGGCTCCTACCACGGCACCCGACTGGATCCCGACCAGCTGATCGCCGCCGCGCACCGCGCCGGGCGTCCCGCGGCCGAGCGCACGACCCTCTACGAGATCAAGCGGCGCTACGATCTGGCGGTGACTGCCGTATGACGGTGCGTCCCGACTACGATGTGGCGATCGTCGGCGCCAGCCTCGCCGGCTGTACCGCCGCGATTCTTCTGGCGCGCTCCGGCGCCCAGGTCGCCCTGATCGAGAAGAGCCCGGATCCCAAGGGCTACAAGCGGATCTGCACCCACTTCATCCAGTCCTCCGGGATACGTCCTCTTGAGCGCATCGGCCTGATCGAGCCGATGATGCGGGCCGGTGCCCTGCGCTCGCGCCCCAGCGCCTGGACGCGCTGGGGTTGGGTCCAACCCTCGCCGAACAGTCCCGTCCCGAGTGGCATCAACTTGCGTCGCGAGCGCTTGGACCCGATGATCCGTGAAGCCGCGGCCGCGACTCCCGGCGTCGAGCTGATCCTCGGGCACACCGTCACCGAGCTCACCTATGACGGACCTCGGGTATCTGGTGTCCGGGCGCGTGACCCTCACGAGCAGACATTGGAGCTGCGCGCAAGGCTGGTGGTGGGGGCCGACGGACGCGGATCTCGCGTGGCAAAGCTGGCTCAGGTCAAGGCGAAGACCGCGCCCCACGGACGCTTCGCCTACGGCGCCTACTTCGAAGGACCAAAGCCGGCCTGCTTTCCCAACTCGGCCCTATACCTTCTCGACCCCGACATGGTCGGCGCCTTCCCCACCGACAGCCACCTCACCTTGTACGCGGTGATGCCCGCCATGTCGCACTTGCCGGAATTTCGCAAGGACCCAGCCGGAGCCCTGCAGCGGTTCGTGGCAGCGATCCCCGAAGCCCCGCCGATCGCCGAGTCGCGCATGGTCGGGGATATGACCGGCAAGATCGACATGACCAACGTCATCAACACCCCCACGGCGCCCGGCCTGGCGCTCGTCGGCGACGCCGCCTCCGCCGTCGATCCGCTCTGGGGGGTCGGTTGCGGCTTCGCCCTCCAGTCCTCGGAATGGCTCTCCGACAGCCTCGCCCCGGCCTTTGCCGAACAGGAGCCTTTGGAGCACGGTCTGCGGCGTTATCGCCGCCGCCATTCCCGCGGTCTCAAAGGTCACACCAGGACGATTCTCGACTACGCGACTGGCCGCAAGATCAACCCCGGCGAGCGCCTGTTCTTCTCCGCCGCTACCTACGACGACCGCACCGCCAGGGTCTTCGAGGCATTCGGCTCGCGCCACATAGGCCCAGCGCGGATGCTGGCCACCGGAATGCCGGCTGCCGCGCTCGCGACGGGCCGGCGTGCCATCGCTCAGCGACGTGGCTCGCAACCCGATCGGCCGCCGGTCCCCCAAGCCGGTAGCGGCGTCTCGCAGCCTTAGCTTGTCCCCGTTTAGCTTGCCGTTTTAGCTTGTCCCGGTTTCAGCATTCGTCAGCCCACCAACTCAGCTTCCCCGGTCTAAAGCTCGATCTCCAGCGGCACGCCGTGCTCGAACCAGCTGCGATGTAGCTCTTCGATCTTGGCGCGCGTCGGACGCCCGCTGCGGTGGAAAGTGCACTCAACGTAGTCGAACGGATTGATCGTCGTACAGTAAATCTGTGCTGCCTGCTTCGTCTCATGCGGGTCCTGCAGCTCCCGCGCGGCGCCCTCAAACGTGCCACCACGGATCCGCAAGCACACTTTGGGGTTCGCTCTGATGTTCCAGACCCAAGCAGAGATCGATTTTTGCTCGATCGCGCTCGGGGTGGGGCGGAGCATCACGATGTAGGCTTTATTGCCGCGCCGTACAGCGTGGATGCACTTACGGCGGGTCTTGCCCGTCTTGCGCCCCGTTGTCGTAAGCACACCGAAGCCCGCAGGCGGGCGCAGGAGGAAGAGGGGAAGCATCAGCGCGCTGAGCACGCGGCCGCCCGTGGGCGAACGGGTGAACGGATTGGATTTGCGCTCTGGTGGTCGTATAGACGTGTCGTGTGAAATGTGCACTTGCTCATCGTTGGATGACAGCATAGGCTCGTTCATGTGCACACGAATTGAAGCGGTTTGGTTGCGACCAGAATCTCCTCAAGCGTGGAAAAAGCCAATCGTCGGAGGCGCCGGATCGCGGAGGTCGAGCTGAGGCTTATGGTGAAGTTCGCATCGGGCATTGATGATTCCTACTGAATGGTGCGGACCGAACGATACGTACCGTACGATATTCTTTACGTCGTGTCAACCCTGCGTCTCACCGAGACCTCCTACATCGTGTTGGGACTGCTCGAGCAAGCCCAGCCGGCCACTCCCTATGACCTCAAGCAGCTTGCCCAAGTCAGTACGGGCAACTTCTGGGCTCTTCCCCACACGCAGCTCTACACCGAGTGCGCGCGACTCGCCAAGGAGGGCCTACTCACCGAGCAGCGCGAGCAGACCGGACGACGACGGCGGATCTACCGCCTCACTGAGACCGGGCATCAGGCGCTTGAGGACTGGCGGGCCGAGCCGGCCCGCGAGACCTACGAATTGCGCGATGCGGCGACACTCAAGCTTTTCTTCGGGGCGGACCCCGGAAAGCTCGCGGCGGCCCAGGTCGAGGTGCACCGACGACGGCTATCGGACTGCGAAGAGCTGCTAGCCGGTCTCGGCGAAGCCCCGCCCGGATGGCGCCTCGCACTCGACTGTGGAATCGGACACGAGCGCGAGTTCATCCGTTTTTGGAGCGGCCTCAGCGAAACAGATCTTCCTCAAGTGGACGCAGCAGGGCCTGCGCGCCCGCGCCGTCGTCGTCGCTGACAAAGCGCGCCAACCCTTCCACGATCACGACCGGCTCGCGCGAGTCCTTGGCTCTTGCCAAATCAGCAAGCCCCGCGACTGCGTCAGCCACGGCCAGCCATGTCGCGCGCAACTCCATCCCTTTGCTGTCCGTGCGCCCACGCCAGTCCTCGAGCGGAAGGATGCCGGCGCAGCCGATCGCCACGTCGCACTGACCGTGACGCCAGGCGCGCCCGAAGCTGTCGCTGATCAGCACGCCCACCGTCGCCCCGGTCAGCGCGTGCAGGCGCCCGCGGATCTTCCGAGCGGAGGCGTCCGGGTCTATCGGCAGCACGATCAGCGTGTCTCCGTCTATCGAGTTGGAAGCGTCCACGCCCGCGTTCGCGCACACGAAGCCATGCTTCGTGCGGCAGATCAACACGCCGTTCGCCTCACGCAGGATCTCCTCCGACTGGTCGAGCACGACCTGCACGGCCCTCGGATCCTTCTGCTGTCTCTTTGCTATGCCCCGCGCGCGCGCATAGGCCGCCACTTTCCGCAAGTCCACCACCGCCCCCTCGGCCTTCGACACGGCCTTGTGCGCAATCGCCACTATCTGGCCGTCTTGGAGAGGCCTCGCCGGCTTCTCCGCGGCGAGCTTCTCCACGATCAGCTCGCCCAGGTCCGTGCCCGCGACGATCTCCTCCAGGCCGCTCAGGCTGCGCGCCACCAACTCGGCCACGGGCTCAGGCCGCCTCTGAGGAGCGGTCGGGATCCGCTTGGCCAGTGGTCGTTTCGGATGCTCGGGCGAGCACGGCGCGCGTGCGCGGTGCGCCCATCTGTGTGTCCGCCAGGCGCTCGCGCAAAACCGCCAGGTCTGCGCCCGTATCGATGTCCAGCAGCAGCGAAGCCGGTTGCGCTATCCGGCACACAACAACGCCCGCGTGTGCCGCTAGTTCGTGTCGCGCGCGGCTGTCCGGCCCAAAGCTTGGCTCGATCGCGTTCGGGGGCGCCAGTAGCAGCCCGTTGGTGCCCGTTCCGTGGCGGTCGGGCACGATCGTCAGTTCACGTCTGAGGGTGCCCCGCGCGCGCGGGGGGTGTGTTTTGAGGCGCGACTCGGCTTCTTCGCCCGACCCGCCTTCGGCGAGCCGCTCGTCCTTCTCGCCCGACACGCTTTCAGCGAGCGACTTGTCCTCCTCGCCCAAGGCGCCATCGGCGAGCGGGTCGTCGAGCAGTTCTCGCAGCTCACTTGGATCGAGCGTCGGGCAGTCGCCCGGTACGCAAAGGGCCCGCTCGAAGCCTTCGTCCATCGCCTTGGCCAAACCCAGCATCGCGGCTGCGCTCTGCCCCGCATCGGCCGTGTCCTCGACGACGATCGCCCCGATGTACCCGGCGGCATGAGCCACCACCGGCTCACACGTGACCACGATGGTCGCCTCGATCGCCTCGCATGCTCGCAGCGCGCTCAGCACGTCGCCCACCATCGCCTTCGCGAGCTCCGCGCGCAACGAATCTTCCACGCTTTCGCCCAGCCTTTTCTTGGCCTCTGGAAAGCGCTTCACTGGTAGGATCGCGGCTGTGCGCATGCATGTGGCAGCGTATCCACGTATGGCTGTAGCGGCCTGTGCCGTCGTGGCGCTGGTGTTTGCGGCGGTGGCGACGTATGCTCGCGCCGCCGTGCTCGATCCCGGCCCGCCTTCGATCGAAAGCCTTTCGGTCTCTCAGCTGAGTTCACACCGCGCCACGCTTGTCGCGCCGATCGACCCGGACCAGCTGGAAACGACTTTTGAATTCTGGATCGAGTACGCCAACTGCCAGAACGTCCCGCCGGGCCACGGCGAGTGTGAATCGATCTCGGTGCGCAAGGTCGGCTCAGGCACGATCCCGGCCGGTCCGAACGGGCAGTATGCGAGCGCAACCGCCACCCATCTGCAGGGCGGCTACATCTATGGCTACTGGGTGGTGGCCACCAATTCGGCCGGTGAACGCACGAGCGCGGAGCAGACGTTCAGGGCGCTTCCAGAACCGGCGGTGGAAGCCGAGTCGGTCACCGGACAGGCCCCGAACCCAATCGAACTGCACGCCACGATCGACCCGCAGGGGCAAGCCGTCTACTACCAGTTTCAGCTCGTCTCGGACACAAACGAATACGCCTCAGAACTGACCTGCCCCGAGCTCGGGGTGGGGCCCGTCAGGCTGCCCGCGTGCACAGGCGAGTACGGCGAGGGCGCTCTCCCGATCGGGAGACTTGAGGCAAGCGGAGCGCCGCAGATCGTCAGCCTGAACTTGGATGAAGCCGGCGTCGCTCTAAAGGTTGGCGCGACCTATCACTGCCGTGTGCTGGTGGCTCCGGCGGTGCAGACCGAAGACACGATCCAGTGGGAAGGCCCGCCGACCCTCGGCCCCGACCAGAGCTTTGTCCTCGGCGAAGACGACGTGATGCCGCAGGGGCAACCAGTCGGTTCGGGGACCGGCGAGGACAGCTCCGGCGAGAATAACTCCGGCCTGACCGGCGCCTACAGCCCGCCCGTTGCCGCCGGCTCGAATCAATTCAGCGCGCCAGCTCCACCGCAAACTCCAGCGTTTGCTTCGCCAGTCGCGCACAGCCATCGACATCGGCCATCGCCATGTTCGTCCGCAAAGTCGGCAAAGTCGGGACGTCTTCGTCGGCGAGGGCTCCGTTCAGCAGGCCCGGCGCGATGCGCTCGTAGAACGCCGCGACACCGGCGGCGCTAGCGGTCTCGCCATAGGCGGCGAGAAAGGCGGCTGTCGGGCCCTTCACAATGGTGCCGCCCACGACCGGGCTGACACACACCACGGGTGCCGCGATCCGCCCAAGCGCGTCGCCGAGCACGTGCAGGATCGGCCAGATCGAGATGACCGGGTTGCTCGGACCGACGATCACCGCGCGTGCGCCGACCAGCGCCGCGAGCACCTCGGGCGTCGGTTGGGCGGCGTGGGGGATGGCCTGGCCAATGTTG
>JBAURN010000200.1:0-4725 GCA_049581225.1 Solirubrobacteraceae bacterium | reverse complement strand
CGGCGAAGCCCGTTGTGGACAGCACCAGCGCCAGCAGAGCCACCACCATCGCCGGCGAAGGCAGGCGCGAGCGGCGGCTCACTTGTCCTTCTCGGGGTCGCGCACGCTGTTGCGGCGGACGTCGTGCAGCTCCTCGAGCGTCGTCTCCTGCACAGTCGAGAGGACCGCGTCTAGGGCCACGCCGGACAGGGTCTCGTGCTCGAGCAGGGCGGTCGCGGTCTCCTCGACGGTGCTCCAGTTGCGGTCGAGGATCGCCTCGGCCCTGGCCGCGGCGTCGCCGACCAGGCGCTCGACCTCGTTGTCGATCAAATCGAGCGTCTGCGGGCCGACCGAGCCGAGATCCTGGAGGGAGGCGCCGAGGAACACCTCTCCGCCCTTCTCGCCGATCGTGACCAGGCCAAGCGCCTCGGACATGCCGTAGGAGGTGACCATCGAGCGGGCCAGGGCGGTGGCGGCGTGCAGATCGTCGTTGGCGGAGGTGGAGACGTGGCCGAAGGCGATCCGCTCGCCCGCAACCCCGGCCAGGATCACGATCAGCTGGCTCTGCATGTCGGGCTTGCTCATGATCACCTGGTCGCGGTCGGAGAGCATGTGCGCGGCGGTGCCGAGCTGGCGCCCGCGCGCGACGATCGAGAGCTTGCGCGTGGAGGAGGTGTGACCCAAGGCATCGGTGACGACCGCGTGGGAGGACTCGTGGATCGAGATCAGCCAGCGCTCGTGCTCGGTCAGGATGTGGCGCTTGGCCGGGCCGGCGACGACCCTGTCGATCGCCTCCTCCAGGGTGGCCATGTCGATCTGGGCGCGGCCGTCGCGCACACTCAAGAGGGCGGCCTCGTTGATCACGTTGGCGAGCTCCGCGCCGGAGAAGCCGGGGGTCTGGCGCGCCACCTCTTCCAGGGAGGCGTCGGGCGTGAGCGGGCGCTTGCCTCCGTGCAGGCGCAGGATCTCCAGGCGCCCGTGCACGTCGGGGTTGTCGATCACGACCTGACGGTCGAAGCGGCCTGGGCGCAGGAGGGCAGGGTCGAGGATGTCGGGGCGGTTGGTGGCGCCCATCACGACCAGGCCGCCGTCGCCGGCAAAGCCGTCCATCTCGACGAGGATCTGGTTGAGCGTCTGCTCGCGCTCGTCGTTGCCCTGGCCGATGCCCGCGCCGCGCTTGCGCCCGGCGGCGTCGAGCTCGTCGATGAAGATGATCGCGGGGGCCGCCTTGCGGGCCTTGCGGAACAGGTCGCGCACACGGGCGGCGCCAACGCCCACCAGGGACTCGACGAAGTCCGAGCCCGACAGGGAGAAGAAGGCGGCGTCAGCCTCGCCCGCGACGGCCTTGGCAAGCAGCGTCTTGCCGGTGCCGGGAGGACCGACCAAGAGGACGCCCTTGGGGGCTGCGGCGCCGACATCCAGGTACTTGGCCGGTTCGGCCAGATAATCGCGGATCTCCCGCAGCTCGGCCACCGCTTCGCCGGCGCCGGCCACGTCGGCGAAGGTGATCGTGTGCGCGGTGCCCTTGCCTTTGCGCTTGCCCTTGCCGGTGAATTGGGAGAAGGCGGCGATACCTCCCCCTGCGCCCTCGGCGCCGAGACGCGTGAACAGCGAGAACAGGCACACCAGCAAAAGGATCGGGATCAGGAACTGGACGACGATCGCCTCGGTCGGCTTGCCCGATTGCTGATTGACGGCGACGGTGGCGCCGCTGGAGGTCAATTCACGCAGGAGCTGCTGGGTGAGGGCGCCCGAGCTGGGGTAGGCGGCCCACAATCTCTGCATCTGACCGGAGGGGGGCACCAGTTCGGCGTTGTTGTTCTTGTTGTTGCTGGGCACCGAGATGCCACCGGTGGCGCCAATCGCGGGCGCCTTGGGGGTGGTGGTGGCCTCGACGCGGCTGTCGTGGTCGAGCAGCACGGCGGCCGCAAGTTGGTGGCGCTTGGCCAGGGTCTGGATCGTGCTGATCGGAACCTGGGTGCCGGTGGAGGACGGTTTTATCGAGCCGAGCAGCAGCGCGAAGGTGATGGCAAGCCCGATCGAGGCCACCACCAAGAACGTGTTGAGAGGGTCGCGCAACAGCATCCGGCGCGATCCTTGAGCCACGTCTCCGAGGAAGACCAAAGCGGGGTTGCGTTTGTGGGCCAGCCCCGAGCGGACTTTGGCGGTGGCGGGCTTGGCCGCATTGACCGCGCCGGGGCGTGAGAGTCCGTTGCTTGAGGCGTGCTCCTCGCCGTCGGACGCGCCGTCGGGCTCAGGCTCGATTGGAAACGGAGAAGGGTCGTGCTCGTCGGTCATGACTGGGGATCGTCCTGGGTATTTGTGCGAGAGTCGGGGACCATCGCCCGGCCTCCCGCTTGGCGCGGAAGCGCCTGATTGGGACGACTGATGGGCGGTAAAACTAGGTGAGGCGGTGCTTCCGGGCGAGGCGCCGGTCACATAACCCCTCCGAGGCCGTCAGCTTCACACCTCTCCTGCGCAAAAGCAATCGTCGTTCACAAAAACGACACATCAGCGACAGCCAGAGCCGCCCGATTTCACAAGAACTTCACACGTGGGAAGAGGAGCCGGCTGCGATCGCACTGGGATTTCTTTCACAAAAGATTCACATCCAAATCTTCGAGCGGTCGATCCACGCCCAGATCGCCAGGCGGTGTATTGGCGGTTGGTTACGAGTGGCCGCGTTCACAAAAACGACACATCAGGGCCGCCCGGGCACGGCAGGCTTGCGTCCCATTGGCGCGGTGGGGCCGCGATTCTTGCTGGGTGCAGTGGGGCCGCGGGCGCGCACCGTCGAATCGGACCGAGCCGTGGTCGCGTTCACGCAAAGACCTGTACATCGCTTAAAGCAAAGGAGCAAGCAACCATGCGCGCGAACCGCGCCCTGATCATCTCCATTCTGATACTCGCACTTGCCGCGCCGGCAAGCGCACTGGCCGCCAAGCGGATCATCGAGGGCGGTTCCACATCGGTCCTGCCGCTCGCCCAAAAGCTGGCGGCGGCCTACCACAAAGCTTTCCCGAAAATCCCGGCGCCGGAGGTGTTGGGCGGCGAGAGCGACATCGGCATCAACGGCGCGTCGACCGGTCGCTTCGACATCGGCGACTCCTCGCGCGACCCGATCGTGGGCGTTGACCCCAAAGGGCTCGTGTTCACCAAGATCGCCCGAGACGGCGTGTGCATCATCACCAATAAGTCCAACCCCGTCACCAACCTGACACAGGAAAGCGTGGAAGGCATCTTCACCGGGCGCATCCGCGACTGGAGCGAAGTGCAGGGTGCGAAAATCACCGGTCCGATCGATCTGTTCGACCGCGACGGGGCCTCCGGTACCCAGGACGCTTTCCAGCACATCTTCTTGGGCGAATATCTGAAGATCTCCCCGAGCGCGACGGCCAAGACCTCAAACGGCCTGGAGCAGAACGCGGTCAGCGCCGACAAGCAGGGGATCGGCTTCGTCTCGTTCGCCTACACCTCGGGCGTAAACGCGGTCGGCTATCAGGGAGTGGCGTGCAACCTGCGCAACGCCCGCTCGGGTCAATACACGGGCGTGCGTAACTTTTGGATGGTCACCAAAGGCGAACCGAAGGGTGAAGTCGCCAAGTACATCAAGTGGGTGACAAGCGGCAACGCGATCACCAAGAGCATCATCAACTCCAGCTGGATCGCGGTCCACTGAGCGGGAGGTGCAGTTCAAGTCCGCACAAGGGTCGCACCCCTCGGCGGCCGTGAGGACGGACAGGCGCGTCGAGCGAATGCTCGGCGCGCTTGCGTTCGTGGTGCTCGCACTGATCGCCGCGATGGTGGTGACGGTGATCGTGAAGGCTTGGCCCTCCTTCTCGCACAACGGCCTGGAGTGGTTCGGCAGCGGCGGCGAAGTCGAAGCGCAGCTGAAAGCGATGCGCGAAAACACGCCACTGCCGGGCCATTCGATCTACTACTTCAAAGCTTGGCCGCTGATCTGGGGGACGCTGATCACGACCATCCCGGCGGTGCTGATCGCGCTGACGATTTCGACGCTGGCCTCGATCTTCGTGTGCGAGTTCGCACCGGCGCCGGTGCGCCGCACGCTGGAACCGGTGATCAGGCTGCTGGCGGGCGTGCCCTCGATCATCTATGGGCTGATCGGCATCCTGGCGCTGGCGCCTTGGATCAACGAACACCTGATCTCAAACGCTCGCAAGCAGTCGGTGATCCAGGTGGTGCAGCTCAACGGCAACAACCTGGCAACGGGCACGATCATCTTGGCGATCATGATCCTACCGATCATGGTGGCGATCAGCACGAATGCGATCGCGTCCGTGCCCCCCGCCTGGAAGGAGGGGTCGGCCGCGCTCGGTGTAAACCGGTGGCGGACGATCTGGAGAGTGTCGCTGCGCACCGCCCGCCCGGCGATCGCGGCCGCAACTATCCTGGCGACCGCGCGTGCGCTGGGCGAGGCCGTGATGCTGGACCTGGTGTCGGGCAGCCGACCGTTCGCCGCCAACCCGCTCGACGGGATCACCTTCCTGTTCGAGCCAGTGAGGCCGCTGGCGGCCACGATCTTCCAGGAATCGGGGGGACTGAATATCGGACCGCTGTCGCACACGCTTTATGCGATCGGTGCCGTCTTGCTCGTATCTGCAACCCTGCTGTCCCTGGCGGGGTGGGCGGCCAAGCAGTCGATGAAGCGCTACGGGGTGCGCGCCTGATGGCCGGCTCCGCGCCCGGAATCGCAACCGCGGCGGGCACCGCGGGGGGCTCCTC
>JBAURN010000199.1:0-3595 GCA_049581225.1 Solirubrobacteraceae bacterium | reverse complement strand
GCTGGCAGGCGGGCCTGCCGGAGTTCGAGGCGGGCGCCCAGATCGCGACGAGGGCGGCCGGGCAGAAGACGATGGCGGCCTTCGCTTCGTTTGCGCCGACGATGGCGGGCGGCGCGGCCGACCTGGTCGAGTCCACCAAGACCCTGTTCGACGGCGCCGGCGAGTACTCCAAGGTCCACGCTGGGCGCAACATTCCCTTCGGCATCAGGGAGCACGCGATGGGGGCGATCGTCAACGGCCTGGGCGCCCACGGCGGCATGGTCAAGCCCTACGGCTCGACCTTCCTGGTCTTCTCCGACTACATGCGCGCCTCCGTGCGCCTCTCCGCGCTGATGGAGCTGCCGGTGATGTGGGTCTGGACGCACGACTCGGTTGGACTCGGCGAGGACGGCCCGACCCATCAGCCGGTCGAGCACTATGCGGCTCTGCGCGCGATCCCCCACCTGTGGGTGATGAGGCCCGCCGACGCCGCCGAGACGGCACAGGCTTGGCGCCTGGGTCTGGAACGCGAGGACGGCCCGGTGGCGCTGCTGCTATCGCGCCAGAACCTGCCGGTGCTCGATCGCACCGAGGTGGGCTCGGCCGAGGGGGTTCGCCGTGGTGGCTACGTGCTGTGGGATTCGGCCATACCCCATGACGGGGTGCAGGCGAGCGGGGGCGCGAACGTCGACGGAGCGTCCGCCGGCGTCGCGACGCCTTGGGTTGTGGGTGAGGGGAAGGGAAGTGGCGTGCCCGATCTCGTTTTCATCGCCACCGGTAGCGAGGTTGCCCCGACCTTGACCGCGGCCAGAGCACTTGCCGGTGAAGGGATGGCTGTGCGAGTTGTGTCGATGCCGTGCATGGAGCTGTTCGAAGCCCAGGCGGCGGATTACCGCGAGAGCGTGATCCCGCGCGAGGTTCCCGCGCGCCTGGCGGTGGAGGCGGGCGTTACTCAGTGCTGGTGGAAGTGGGTGGGCGACCGCGGCGAGGTGCTCGGGATCGACCGCTTCGGCGCTTCGGCGCCGGGCACGACGGTGCTCGAGAAGCTGGGCTTCACCGCCGATTCGATCGCCGCCCGCGGGCGCGCGCTGCTTAAGGGATAGGCTGGGAGTTGTGATCTCTTCGCGATCGCAGGGACGCTCCGCTTCGGGCCACGCCGGGCCGGGCGCGTGACGGCGTTCTCCTCTCTGGGCAGGCTCTCGGCCCTCGGTCAGAGCGTGTGGATCGACTTCCTCTCACGTGAGGCGATCAGGGGCGGGCACTTGCAAAAGCTGATCGACGAGGACGCGGTGGTGGGCGCCACCTCGAACCCCACGATCTTCGAGAAGGCGATGGCTGCGGGGGACGCTTACGACGAGCAGCTGCGCGAGCTCGGAACACGCGACGTGGAGCAGGCCTTCTGGGCCCTTGCCGAGCAGGACATTCGCGAGGCGTGCGATCTGTTTCGGCCGGTCTGGGACGGCGGCTTCGGGCGCGACGGGTACGTCTCCTTGGAGGTCGATCCGCGCGTGGCCTACGACAGCCTTGCCACTTTCAAAGAGGCGATGCGGCTGCACGAAGAGGTGGACCGCCCCAACCTGCTGGTCAAGATCCCGGCCACCAAGCCGGGCCTGGCGGCGATCGAGGACGTGATCGCCAAGGGACACTCGATCAACGTCACGCTGATCTTTTCGCTGCGCCGCTACGCCGAGGTCGCCGAGTCCTACATTCGCGGCCTGGAGCGCCTTGTAGCCGAGGGCGGCGACCCTTCCAAGGTGGCCTCGGTGGCGAGCTTCTTCGTCTCGCGCATCGACACCGAGGCGGACAGGCGCCTGGACGAAGTCGAGCATGGCGAGCTGAAAGGCCGTTTGGCCGTGGCCAACGCCAAGCTGGCCTATCGCCACTACCAGCACACCTTCACCGGTGGGCGCTGGGAGTACCTGGCGGGCAAGGGCGCCACGCCCCAGCGTGTGCTGTGGGCCTCGACCTCTGCCAAGAACCCGGCCTACAAGGACACCGTGTACGTGGACCAGCTGATCGGCCCGGACACGGTCAACACGATGCCTGAGGAGACCGTCTTGGCCTTCCAGGACCATGGTTCGCCCCGCCCGACCTTGACCGAGGGCATGGCCGAGGCCGAGGGACTCTTCGACGAGCTGGCCGCGGCCGGCGTCGACTATGAGGACGTGACCGAGACCCTGGAGCGCGAGGGCGTGGAGAAGTTCGAAGCTTCCTTCCGCGAACTGCTGGACTCGCTCGGCGCGAAGCTGGGCTCCTTGACGCTAGCCTGAGGCGCGCTACCGGCGGGGGCGTGCATCTGTTGTGTCAACCTTGAAGGTGTGACCTCGCCAGCGGAAAGATTCGACGAGTCCACGGGTCGACTTTACGAGGGGGCCGCGGACGCTGCCAACGTTCCCGAGCCGGGCTCTGACCGAGGAGCTTGGGCGGTCGCGATCTCGCTGGGTGTGCTCGGACTGACGGCGCTCGTGCTAGTGCTCACTGGCGTGATCGGCGGCGCGCCCTCGGGCTCTGGCACCGCGCCGCCGCCAGTGATCGCGGTGACTCCAACGCCCGTTGCGGGCGCGGCTGAGGCGGGGTACGGCTCGGCCAGCTCGACGGGCGCGGGTTCTACCCAGACGGGCGCCTCGCGTGCAGGTGCAGGGGGCGGCGCCCGCGCGATTGTGGGAGACCCCTCCTCGCTGCAAGCCCATCGCGACATGGCTCTGTATGAGGCTCAGACGAGCACCCACATCCCAGAGCGCTGGATGCAGGGCTTCTACCCGATCTATGGGACCGCGCAGCGCACTTTCGGGGTCAACTGGCTGTTGCTGGCCTCGATCCACCGTCAGGAGTCGGCCTTCTCGACCGCGCCTGGCATCTACTCGGGGCTGAACTTCGCCCACTGCTGCGGCGGGCCGATGCAGTTCAACGTCACCAACGGGGGCTCGCGGGGATCGTTCTCCACGTGGGCTCTGGTCAGCGACTCCTACCGCTACGGGCGGCGTCCGGCCTCCTATGACCACATGACGGCGCACCACCCGTCGATCTACGACGACTTCGATGCGATCATGGCGGGCGCCCACCTGCTCTCGGCCGACGGCGCCGGCGACGGCTTGGACGAGAGCGCGTGGAACGCCGCGTATGACTACTACGGCCACGACCTGACGGGCGTCACCTACGCCGACCAGGTCTTGGCGCGCGCAATCGGCTGGTCACAGCACGGCTTCTGCATCAACTGCGGTGTAGAAACCTCGCTGGTGGAAGCGGTCAACGCCGCCTATGGCGCGCCGGTGGCGGCCTCCTTGGAAGCCGCCACCGTGGCAAGCGCGAAACCGGTGAAGCGCCCCCGGCATTTGAGGAAAGCGCCCTGAAGGACGGAGGGCAAGCGATGCAAGGACGCACCGACCGAAGTGTGCTTTGCACACGAGGGAGGGAGGACGCCGCAGCGCGCCGCCATCCGTCCTTCAGGCGGCGTCGGCCTGGGCAATCAGCTCTCCGGCCACGCGGTCGGTCGCAGCGGCCGTTCCACCGAGCAAGCGCCGTGACAGCTGGGCGCGCCTGAAGTACAGGGGCGCGTCGTGCTCCCAGGTGGCGCCGATGCCGCCGTGCACCGAGATCATTGTGCGCGCGCCTTGGT
>JBAURN010000198.1:0-6018 GCA_049581225.1 Solirubrobacteraceae bacterium | reverse complement strand
CGCCTGCACAACGCGCTGCTGTACGCGCTGGGCTGGCCGGCCTCGACGCCCACGGTTGGCGCGGTGGACCCGGGCGTGGAGGCACTCGACTGGTATGAGCACCACCCACAGAGCGCGGACGGCGGTTATCTGGACAGACTCTTGGGGGAGTGCCGAGAAGCGTTCAGGGGCCTTCCCGGATATGCGATCGCCGCCCCGGCGGCCCGCGCGGCCGCGGAGCGGATCGTGGCCTTCCAGAGCCTCAACCTGAGCGAGACCCAGGGCGACCACGCGGCGTTGGAGCAGTGGGCCCGCGCGGCCACGCCCGAGGGCGCGGGACTGCAATGGTGGGAGACCGCGGCCGCGGCCGGCTCTTCACTTGGAGTGCACGCCTTGATTGCCGCGGCCGCCGAGAAGGGCTTGAACGCGCACGAGGCCAAGTTGCTCGAACAGGCCTACTTCCCTTGGATCGGCGGGTTGCATTCGCTGCTCGACAACCTGATCGACAAACGCGAGGACGAGGCCGCGGGGCATCGCAGCCTGGTCGAGTACTACGGCCCCGAGCGGGCGGCCGAGCGGATGCGCTGGATGGCCGAGCAGGCCGCCGCTTTGGCGGGAGCTTTGCCACACAGTCGCCGCCACACGGTGGTGCTGGCCGGCATGATCGGCAACTACCTGGCGACTCCCGAAGCACACAGCGCGGAGCTTGCGCCGGTCAGCCAGGCGGTGCTCGCGACCACCGGCGGGCTGGCCCGACCGACGATGCTCGTGTTCGAGCTGCGCCGCCTGCCCGATCGTTTGCGCAACGCCATCGTTTATCGCGGGCCGCGAAGCTCCCCCGGCGCGACACCCGACATGGACAGTTTCAGATAGGGTTTCTGCACAGGTCAAGCAGGACAGCGGTGTGCTGGCCGGGTCGGCCGTCACACCGTTGAAAGCAGGAGGGGGCCGGTAGCATGGTCAGCTGCCGGGCGGTCACAAGGGAGAGGGACACGCATGCTGGAGCTGCGAGATCTCGTCAAGCACTACCACACAGCCGGGGAGGAGACCGTACGTGCGGTCGACGGCGTGTCGCTTTCGGTCGCCACAGGCGAGATGGTGGCCCTGTACGGGCCCAGCGGCTCGGGTAAGACGACGCTGCTGTTGATGGTCGCCGCGCTGCTGGCGCCCACCAGCGGCGAGGTGCTCGTGAACGGGCGCGACATCTCCTCGCTCTCAGAGCGCGAGGCGTCGCACTTCAGGTTGCAGGAAATGGGCTTCGTGCGTCAGAACTTCGACCTGTTGCCGGGCGTGACGGCGATCGACAACACGGTGCTCAAGCTGCTCAAGAATACGCCTTGGAAGGAGGCCCATCAGCGCGTCCAGCCGCTGCTCGAGCGGCTCGGATTGGGGGGGCGCCTGACGCACCGCTCGGAGACGCTGTCGATGGGCGAGCGCCAGCGCGTGATGATCGCCAGGGCGCTGTCGACCGAGCCGAAGCTGCTGCTGGCCGACGAGCCCACGGGCAGCCTCGACACGCAGCGCGGGCGCGAGGTGCTGGAGCTGCTGACCGAGCTCTGTCGCGAGCGGGGGGTGGCGATCGTGCTGGTCAGCCACGATCCTCAGGCCGCCGGCTACGCCGATCGGGTGCTGGCCTTGCGCGATGGGCGCCTGGTCGACTACGACCCCGAGCAGGGGTTCGCCCCCACCAGCGCCCAGTGAGCCGCGCGGTGAAGCTCCGGGGCAACGTGAGCTTGCCGACCACGACGTGCGCGAGTCGGGAGGGGGCACGATGAGATTCGCCAATGTGCTGCACCTGTACAGGGTGCGCCTGCGCGCACGCGCTTTGCAGGAGTGCTTTGCGATCGTGGGGATCGCCGCGGGCGTGGGCTTGCTGTTCGCTTCGCAAATCGCCAGCTCCAGCCTGTCCAGCTCCGTGGGGCAGCTCAACAGCGGGATCGTGGGGTCGGCCAAGCTGCAGCTGACCGCGCGCGACGCGCACGGTCTGCCCGAAAAGCTGGTGGCCGAAGCCAGACGTCTGCCGGGCGTGAAGGTTGCCGCCCCTTTGCTCGAAGTGAGCGCCAACGCGGTCGGCCCCAAGGGCAGCGACGCGGTCGAGCTGGTCGGCGCCGACTCGACGCTGGCCGAACTGAAAGGCGCGCTCGTGCGCAAAGTCGCGCTGACGCCGTTCGCGGGGGTGGAAGCTGTAGTCCTGCCCGTGCCTGTCGCACAGAAGGTGGGGGTCAGAAAATTCGGCGACATCGTGCACTTCCAGGCGCTGGGGCACTCCAGCGAAGCGGCGCTCTATGCCTTGCTGACGACCAAGCAGGTCGGCGCCTTGACCTCGAGCCCGATCGCGGTGAGCACTTTGGAATACGTGCAGAACGCGAGTGGGCTGCAGGGTCGCGTGAGTCGCATCTTGGTGGAGCCAAAGCCGGGCCAGCAGGCCACGGTGCAGGCGGGCTTGACACGGATCGCGGGCGGCCGTTATGGGGTGGAGTCGGCAGGCTATGACGAAGAACTGTTCGCCAAGGCGGCGGCGGCCACCAACCAGTCGACGCAGCTGTTCGCGGTGATCAGCGCCCTGGTGGGCTTCCTGTTCGCTTTCAACGCGATGCTCTTGACGGTCCCTCAGCGCAGGCGTCTGATCGCGGACCTGCGCCGCGACGGCTATACGCCCCTGGCGGTGATCACGGTGCTGATGTTCGACGCGGTTGTGCTCGGCACGATCGCTTGCGCGATCGGCCTGGTGCTCGGCGACGAGCTCTCGATCCACTTGTTCCACTCCAATCCCGGCTATCTGTCCTCGGCCTTTGCGGTGGGTTCAGAGCGCGTTGTGAACTGGCAGAGCATCGCCATCTCGGTGATCGGCGGCATGGGCGCCGCGTCAGTCGCGGTTCTGAGCCCGTTCAAGGACATCGTCTCGCGCAATCCTTTGGCGGCAATCGAAACGAAGGAAGGTTCCGGGGGAAGCATCTCTGTGCCGCTGACGGTGGGCGGCCTGTTGTGCTTGGTCGCCACGCTCGTGATTCTCCTCGCGGCCCCCCAAGCCGCGATTGTGGGGATGGTGACGTTGATCGCGGCACTGCTCGCGCTGCTTGCGTTGCCGCTCTCATGGATGCTCGCGTTCGTGCGCAAGATCGCGCCCGCGATCGTCAGCGCGGTGCCGCACATCGCGGTGATGGAGCTACGCGCCGGCCGCTCGCGGGCAATCGCGATCGCCGCGACCGGCGCGATCGCGGTGTTTGGCAGCGTCTCGATCCAGGGCGCCCACAGCGACCTGTTGAAAGGGCTCTACAACGCGGCGTCGGACGTGAACGCATCCACGGACGTGTGGGTGTCGGCGGCGGGCAGCTCCAACCTGCTGATGACCTCTCCATTTGCCCCCACCCAGATAAGCAAGCTGCAGGCCCTGCCCGGCGTGCGCACCGTACGCGTTTATCGCGGCGGGCTGCTCGACTACGGCAACAGGCGCATCTGGGTGCTTGCTCCGCCCAGCGAAGCGTCGCCTTTGGTGCCGCCCACGCAACTCGTGGAAGGCAACGTGGCTCAGGCCGATGCCCATCTGCGCGAAGGCGGCTGGGCGGTCGTATCGCTGGCCGTGGCCGAAGAACACAAACTCAAAATCGGGCAAACGGTCACGCTGCCGACGCCGAATCAGACGACATTCAAGGTGGCGGCGATCAGCACCAACATCGGTTGGGCTCCAGGCGCGATCGTGATGAGCTCCAGCGATTACGCGAAAGCGTGGGGCAGCGAAGACGCGAGCGCTTACAACGTGTTGATGAAGCCCGGCGTGAGCCCTGAGCAGGGCGTCCACGAGATAAGGGTGGCACTCGGCCCGGGCACCGCGCTGGCGGTGCAGACCGCCGAAGATCACGCGAACACGCTGAGGGCGATCACCCGCCAAGGACTGACCCGGCTCTCGCAGATCGCGACCTTGATCTTGGTGGCGGCCGTGATGGCGATGGCGGCCGCGATGGGAGCCATGATCTGGCAACGGCGGCCCCGCCTGGCCAAGCTCAAGCTCGAGGGCTTCCCGCATCGCGAACTGTGGTACACGATCGTGCTGGAGAGCCTGATGCTGCTGGGCGTCGGCTGCTTCAGCGGAGCTGTCTTTGGCCTGTTCGGCCAGCAGCTGCTGGATCGGGCTTTGAACATCGTGATCAACTACCCGGTCGTCAGCTCTGTGGGCGTGATCGTGGCGCTCTCCAGCCTCGCGTTGGTGACCGCTTCGGCCGTCCTCATGGTGGCCATTCCCGGCTGGTTCGCGGCCAAGGTCCAGGCCGGCCTGGCCCTCCAGGACTGAGTGCCCTCAGCCCTGGAGTAGCCCGGACGGACCTATTTTTTGTGGCGCACCGGCGGCGGGCAGGGCACGTCGTGCGAGGCGACTATCTGGCTGCCGTCGAGGAACGTGAACTGCGCCGAGAACGGGAAACCGCCCTTCGGGCACGTGGTCGGCAGGGAGATGCCCTGCGGTTTGTAGCCGACCTGCTTGCCGTGAACGCGCTTGTAGTAAGTAAGGCGTTCAGGGCCGATCGTCGATTTGACGTTGATGATCGAGACCGGCGGACCGTTGGTCACGCTTTTGATTTCCGGGATCGTCGTGTCGAGGTCGCCGCCGAATGCGCCTTCCCCAGGGAGCAGTTCGCCCGCGAAGACGATCTGCGCGTATACCGGAGCCAGGCCATTGGCATAGAACAGGACGACGATGTTGCCTTCATGGGCCGGGCCCATGAGGGCCTGAATTTCAGGGATCTCGTGGCCCGCGTCGGCCCCAAACGGAACCTCCACGAACGCGCTGCCGTAGCCCAGACGCGAGTTTGGCGGACAGCCCGCCAGGCCTTTGGCGACAAGCGCTTCGGGCTTGCAGATCGAAAGGCCGAGCGTGGTCGTCACATAGTTCATGCCCTTGGGCATACGCAGGCTGACATGGGTCAGCGGCGAAGGCAGCCCACCCGTGGTGCTGCCGATCGTGAAGCCGAAGCCGATCGTTGTGGAGGCCCCCAGCCTGTCGGGCGTGAACGAGGTTTGCAAGGCCACCGTCTCGGCCGCCTGCGCCGAGGCGCAGGCGAGACCGAGGAGGAGCAGCACAAGCACAGCAGCGTTGAGCGGCAAGCGCATCCGACGGACGCTCCTGCCTATGCGCACTCTGGTCAAGGTGTCTCCAAGCGCTAATAGGACATTGGGCCGCTCACGCGCACCGTCGTGGCGTCGTTGGAGCGCTGGATCGTACCGCTGAATTTGAGCGCGGAGGCTTTCGCTTTCGAGTAGGTGCCGCTGCCTTTGGAGACCACCAGCGTGCCCGAGAACCGGGCGACCCCGCCTGCCGTTTCGTAGTTGGCTTTGGTGCTGCCGGTGATCGATCCACCTTTGGGGTAGAGCTGCACCTCGGCACTCACACTGCGGGTGGAGGTGACCTTGAGTTGCAGATAGATCGGGCCGCTCAGGTTGCCTTTGGCCGTGCCTCCCTCTTTGAGTTCGATCCCGTGTTTGTTCTGCAGGTGCAGGCTGGCGCTGTCGTTCAGATCGACCGAGCGCGCGGCCCGGGCATGCGGCGAAGCGGCGCCGGCGGCGCCCGTGCCGAAAACTGTTGCCGTCGCTACCGCACCCAGTGCAAGCGCGGCCGATGAGATTCGCAGCCGCGCGCGGGCGCGCGAGCGAGATGACTTGGTCCCCATTGATCCCTCCGTATGGCGGTTGATGTCGCTTCCCATTAGAACAGACCCCTCTCCTCCTAGCGACTCCCTAAGCCCAAGCCTAGTCCACATAACAGAAAGGCAGGGCAGTTGGACAATTCTAGTGCATATAGGCCTATGAAGTTCAACCATCGAAGGCCCTGCGAGTTGCGCAATTTCCCCGATAGTACGCTGCCCGGGTGCCTCCAATCGAAGTCACCTACTGCGTCGTGAACACGTCTCAGCGCGACCTCTTGCTGCGTGGGTTGGACGCGATCGCCCACGAGCGCGCGCGGCTGCCGTTCGCGACCGAGGTATTGGTGCTCGACAACGGATCTCGCGACGGCTCGGCAGAGGCGGCGCGGAGCCATCCGGCCCTGGC
>JBAURN010000197.1:0-2576 GCA_049581225.1 Solirubrobacteraceae bacterium | reverse complement strand
GCCCTGCCCGGCTCCACGCCGGCGCCGTCGCCGGCCGCCAGCGCCGCCCGAGCCGAAAGGGCCTTGAATGCCGCGGCGCCTCCTTCTCAGCTGTCTGAGTTGCTCGCTCGCGAAAAAGCTCCTGTGGTCGCGGTCGAGGACGGGCGCATCGTCGGGATCGGCGCGTCGCGCAAGCTCGGCCATTACGTGGTGCTGCGCGACACCTACGGAGACCTTTTCACCTATGCGGGCCTCGGCAGCCTCGCTCCGCGCTACCGGCTGCCCAAGCCGACCCAAGTGAAGGTTCCGACCGGCTCGCTTCCGAGCGGCGAATCGGCCAGCGACCCCACGCCAAAGCGGGCCGCCAGCGCCGGGCGCCAACTTCCAGTCACCTTGCACGTGGCCAAAAAGCAGGCGAACCCTCACACCAAACTCAAACAGACGGCCTCCTCCGCAAGCGTCGCGGGCCAGGAAGCGGGCGCCGGCAAGGTGCGAGTGTTCGCGCACCCCGGCAACCCCGATGCGCTCGCGGCCGCCCGGCTCAGGGCGAGCGGCCGCGCCGACACGGGCGGCTGGATGAAGCTCGCTCGTGGCTCGGTCGTAGCCCAAGGCACAGTGCTCGGCCATCTCGGCTCGGGTGGTGAAACCAAGCAGGCGAGTATGCGCTTTGCGATTCGTCCGGCCGGCGCCCAGAGCGCTATCGATCCCCGACCGATCCTTGCGAATTGGCGCCAGCTCGATGTGGCGCTACACCCACAGGGCGCCAAAGACGGGCCCGTGCTCGACGGGGCAACCGCGAGCGACGCCTTCCTGCTCTCCCTGCCAGAACTGGAGCGCGCCGTCCTGGCCGACCCTGGAATCCAGCTGGGCCACTGCGACCGCACACAGGTCGCCTCCGGCAAAGTCAGCCGCCAAGCGCTTGCCTTGCTCGTGTTCCTGTCGCGCAGCGGGCTCAAGCCGACGGTGGGAGAGCTGCGCTGTGGGCACGTTGCGTCCACTCCCAGTGGACCCCGGACCGTTTTCCCGGCGGCCGGCACGCTGGATATCGCGGCCATCAACGACATCCCGATCTCCGGGCATCAAGGAGCGGGAACGATCACCGACATCACGATCCGCACGCTGCTCACGCTCGGGCACAAGTTCGCACCAAAGCGGATCGTAAGCCTGATGGAGTATCCGGGCGCGCCCAGCACGATCGCTCGCCCCGATCGCTCCACCTACATCGAGGTCGAGCTGCCCCGTCATGTCGCCAAAGCCAAGGTGAGCAAGACCGCGAGCGCCAAGCTGAGCGAGTCGGCTATGCCCGGAGGCGCCTCCAGTGCAACCGCTCCCGCCAACCTGGTCTTGAACTCGGTCGAATGGCAGCGCTTGATCGGTCAGGTTGGCTCTTTGCAACAGCCTCACGTGCCGCGCAAGCCGACCTCCTCGGCGATACGCGACAAGCGCGTCGCCCCTTAGCCGCTCGCCGGTGTAGTTATGGTGCCCGCTGTGCCCGCCGCGCCCTGAGGCCTCCGGAAGGCGCCGACCAGGCTCGCTCGGCACTTCATCGTGGCTGTCTTGAACTTGGCGCTCGTCGTATCGATGCCCTTCGTGCTGAAGATCGGGCCCTTGCCGGAGGTGTTCGGAGCCGGAATGGCGATGCCGTTTTGGCGCAGGCATGTCGCGTACCTGGTGAGCGCGGTCCTGAAGGCGGGGCTGTTGACGCGACGGAAGCCCGCTCCGCCGGGTCGGCCGAAACGCGCGCCGAAACGACTGCCGCCGCACTTCTTCAAGGCGGCTTCGAACTGGGCGCGGGTCATCCCCTTCGGTAGACCAGGTCCGCCTCCGGCGCCCGGAAATCCACCGCCGGGTGAGTCGGGGGTGCGGTGCGGGAGAGTCACGCCGTTCTTCTGCAGGCATTCGCGGATCGTCCCAAAGCGACCCCTTCCGGCTGCGGGAGGCGTGCTCTGCGTGGAGGACCCGCCCGTCGAGGCCGCGCCGGTGGACCCGGTGGCGGTAGAACCGTTCGCGGCGGCGGTGGTGGAGGCGGCATTGGAGGGGCTTCCCGACGAGCCGCCGCAGGCGCTCAGGCCGAGGCAGGCAAGCACCAGAATCGCGAACACCCCGGCCGCCCGTTTGCGCGATGAGGCTCGACCCACGACTCGCTTAGTCCGGTCGGAGGGAGCCTTGTTGGGTGTGCTCTGCATGGTGCACACGCTTCGGAGTGGGCGCGTGACATCGTCGAAGTTGGGCATCGAACTCCTTATTTGCCGATCCATTGGGTGTTGAACTGTCGCACGTCTACTTTCCAAACAACGCAGGTTCCCCGCCTGAGCCAGAGGTCCCGCTGGAGCTCGAGGAGTCACCGCTCGCGCTCGCGCTACCCTGCGTGGCGCCCGCGCCGCCACGCAGGCCGCCGCCAAACAGTGCTCCCAAGCCGCCGCTCGCACCGGCTTCGCTGACGCGGATGGATTCGGCTTGCACCGAGCCACCGGCACCGGAGCTGCCGGTCACGATGACCGTTTCGCCTGGATGGATGCCTTTGACGTCGGATTTGACCGTCTTGCTCACCGTCGATGCGTCGGAGGTCTTGACCTTCATCGTGTTGCCTTCCGAGG
>JBAURN010000196.1:0-3438 GCA_049581225.1 Solirubrobacteraceae bacterium | reverse complement strand
GCCCGGGATCGAGCCGGGGATGCCGCTTCCTGCCGGCACCGGCCTCGACCGCCGCGCGTTCCTGCTGCGCTCGGCCGGAGCGGCGCTGTCGGTGTATGGCGCTTCGATGCTCGGCCCACGCCACTTCGAAGCGGGCATCGCCCAAGCCATGGCCGCGGGCGGCTCCGAACAGCCGGTGCTCGTGTCGATCTTTTTGGAAGGCGGCTGGGACGCGCTGTCTGTGCTCGCGCCGGTGGGCGAAGACGAATACAAGAAACTGCGTCCGAACTTGGGCCTGACTGAAGGGACGGGCAAGCCCTTCAAGGAGGACGAAACGCTGATGTGGCACCCGGCGGCGAGCGGATTGGCCGAACTGCACGAAGAAGGCAAGGTCACGACTTTCCCGGCGATCGGCTACCAGCCGGCCGACGAGAGTCACTTCACCAGCCGCCACTACTGGGAGGTGGGTCAGCTCGACGCGCAGACTCGCACCGGCTGGATGGGGCGCTACCTGGACATGGTCGGCGAACCTGACAATCCGCTTCAGGGGCTGTCGCTCGACTATTCGCTGGCGCCCGCGCTCGCCACCGCGACGATGCCCGTGGCGGCGGTCTCCTCACCCGCCGATTACACGATGGGGGCCTACGGCTTGGACGAACCGGTGAGCGGACCGGCGCTTGAGACCTTCGGCGCATTGGGCGCCCTGGCGGCGCCCTCCCCCGCTTACGCTCAGGCGCGCGCCGCCTCCTATGACACGGGTTTGGTGCTGGAAAAGATGGCGGGCTTCGTGCAGTCCGAGAAGGAATCGGGCGACAAATCGGCCGTGCCCTATCCGGGCGGCGATTTTGCCGAAAGGCTGGCGGTGCTCGCGGCGATGCTGCACACGGGGATGCCGATCAGGTGCGCCTCGCTGAACGCGGTCGGCTCCTATGACACGCACTCCGACGAGGCCAACACGCTGAATGCGAACCTCGAACAGACAGTTGGCGCCCTCATCGCCTTTCAGCGCGACCTGGAAGCGCGCAAACTCGACCAGCGGGTCTTGATCCAGTTGTGGTCGGAGTTCGGTCGGCGCCCACAGGAAAACGGTTCGGGCACCGACCACGGCGCGGGCGGATTGGCGTTCCTGATCGGCAGCCGGGCGGCGGGAAAGATGGTGGGCGAATTCCCGGGCCTCACCAAACTGGACGAAAACGAAAACGTGCTCAACACATCGGACTTCAGGTCCATGTACTGCTCGTTGCTGGAGCAGTGGTTTCAGACCGAAGCCGCTCCGATCATCCCCGAAGCGGCGTCCTTCGCGCGACCTGTGCTGGTGCGCTAGACAATGCGCGGGGCTTGGCGATCGATGCTTCTGGTGGGGGCCTTGTGCGCCGTGTGCGGAGTTTCCGCGGCGATCGCCTTCGCCGCGCCCTCCAGCGCCCCACGGCGCCGGGACGTGACCGCGAAGCGGGGGTGCCATCGCACCAAGCGACCCCGCTGCCAGAGGACGGGCGCGAAGAAGACCTCGCGCCGCAGGCACAGGGCGCACAAGCACTCAAAGCCGTTCATCCCCGTTGCGGGCGGCCCAGGACAGGAGGGTGTGCCGGGTGGGAGCGTCCCCGCGACATCCACACCGGGAGCGACGCCCTCCGGCGGTTCGTCCGGTGCGGGCGTCGCAGAAAAATCGGCGCCCGCCCTCCCCACCCCGCCGCCGGCGCCCGCTCACGTGGAGGTCACCGCCGAAGACAAGGAAGGTTTCCGTTTCGTGCTGTCGCGCTCGAGCGTGCCGGCGGGCAAGACGATCCTCGAATTCGTCAACCACGGCCAGGACGAACACAACCTGAACGCCGCCGAAGGCAGCGAAGGGGAAGTCGTTGGCTCGCTCCCGAACACGTCCGCCAACGACCACCTGAGCTTGACCGTGAATCTGAAGCCGGGCAGCTATACGCTGTTCTGCTCGCTCCCGGGGCACGCCGCCAAGGGCATGAAAGCCACGCTCACCGTCGAATAGGCCTGCGCGTCCGAGAAGGCCTGGGCGGGCTGCGCAGCCTGGACGCTCGTGAGGGCAAGTGGCGCTACGGTGTGGGCATGGAGCAGCGAACGCTTGGCCGTACCGGCGTGCACGTCAGCCCGCTCTGCCTCGGCGCGATGATGTTCGGCGCCTGGGGCGAGACCGACCACGACGCCTCGATCGGGATCATCCACAGGGCGCTCGACGCGGGGATCAACTTCATCGACACCGCGGACGTGTACTCGCGCGGAGAGTCCGAGCAGATCGTGGGCAAGGCGCTGGCGGGCGGCAAGCGCGAGAACGTGGTGCTGGCCACCAAGTTCCATGGCACGATGGGCGACGATCCAAACGAGGCGGGCAACTCGCGGCGCTGGATCTTCCGCGAGGTCGAGGCTTCCCTAAAGCGCTTGCAGACGGACTGGATTGACCTTTACCAGGTCCACCGCTGGGATCCTTGGACCGACCACGACGAGACGCTTGGCGCGCTGAGCGACCTGGTGGCGCAGGGCAAGGTGCGCTACATCGGCTCTTCCACCTACCCTGCGGCGCAGATCGTCAAGGCGCAGTGGGTCGCCCGCGACCGGGGACACGCACGCTTCGTGTGTGAGCAGCCGCCCTATTCGATCCTGGCGCGCGGGATCGAGGCGGACATACTGCCGACATGCCAGGAATTCGATATGGGCGTGATCCCCTGGAGCCCGCTGGCAGGCGGATGGCTGTCGGGGCGCTGGCGCAAGGGCTCCGATGACCTGCAGTCACGCCGCTCGGCGATGATCCCCCAACGCTATGACCTGTCGATCCCGGCCAACCAGGCGAAGCTGGAGGCCGCCGACGCGCTCGGCAAGCTCGCCGACGAGACCGGCATCTCGCTGATCCACATGGCCCTGGCGTTCGTGATCCGCCATCCGGCGGTGACCGCCGCGATCATCGGGCCACGTACGCTCGAGCACCTGGAGTCCCAGCTGGGCGCGGCCGAGGTCGAGCTGGAGGATGCTGTGCTCGATCGCATCGACGCGATCGTGGCGCCCGGGCAGACGGTCAACCCGACCGACGCCGGTTGGGCCAACCCAGCGCTGGACTCGGCGGCGCGACGCCGCTAGCGGCCTCGCTGTATCCGAGCCCGCGGCGGTGCGCTAGCTTTTATCCGTGGTCTTGTACACATGCGAGGTCGGCAAGGCGATGGGCGACGCGCCCGCGCCGTTTGCCCACCCGTGCGGGAGAGCGGCAAAAGCCCTCGACAAGGCGGGCTACGAGTACGAGCACAAGCAGGTCAAAGGCGGAATGCTGAAGTTCTGGACGCTGCCCAAGCGCGCCGAGGACCGCGCCGAGATCGAGCGTCTCAGCGGCCAGCGGGCGGTGCCGATCCTGGTGCTCGACGACGGTGAGGTCGTCTCGAGCTCAGGCGAGATCGTGCGCTGGGCAGAATCTCACCCGCGATCCTGACCTCGAATTAATCATCTTTACGG
>JBAURN010000195.1:0-15941 GCA_049581225.1 Solirubrobacteraceae bacterium | reverse complement strand
TGCCGATCCGCTTCACCTACCGCACCGCTCTCGTGCTAGGCACGATCGCCGAGGAGCCCGGCGCCTCCAACCGCCACGTCGCCGAGCGTGCGGGGATCGTGGACGAGGGCCAGGTCTCGCGTCTCCTGCGTCGTCTTCAGGACTGCGAGTTGATCGAGAACCGTGGTGACGGCCACGCCCGGGGCGAGCCCAACGCGTGGAGCTTGACAGAGCGGGGCGAGGCGATCCACGCCGCTATCGACACCAAGGTCGCCGCCGGCTAACACGCGCCGCGCGCAGACGCCGATCTCCTGCCCGTTTGGAAGGCGCGTCTTTCGGGGAAAATCCCGCCAGGGATAAAGCCAGCCTAAGGGGTCAAACGCGCGTGAGCGTGCTAGCCAAGAAGTTGCTGGGCGTCGCGGTCGGGGTCGTGATCGTGGGCGTCCTGATCGGCCTCTACATCGCGACCTGGGCGACCAGCTTCCCCCAGTCTGTGGCCGCGATCTCCACGCGCAAGGTGGCCGGCTTCAGCGGCACCCAGCTCACACTCCAGACGGTCGCCGCAATCGGCCCCAAGTACAGCCCCTCGCACCCCGACTGGGTCTCCTATCTGGTGCTCGACCACGGCAAGTGGGTGCACTCGACGATCTTCTCGGTGCCCGCCAACTCCCTGGTCCACGTAACCGTCTATCAGTTCGACGGCGACTCGGGTCTGCGCAACCCCTTCCTATCCCAGGTCCAGGGCACGACCACAGGCACGGTCACGATCGACGGCAAGCCGACGCGCGGCATCAACCCCGAAGAAGCCTCCCACACGTTCGCGGTGCCCCAGCTCGGGCTGTTTATCCCCCTGCCGGGCGTGCCCGAAGAAGCCAAGAACCAGTGCGAATTCGCGCCCTGCACGACATCGGAGGCGCACCGCACGATCAGCTTCACCTTCAGGACCGGCAAGAAGGGACGCTACCGCTGGCAGTGCTTCGTGCCGTGCGCGGCGGGCTGGATCTTCGGGCAGGGTGGGCCGATGCAGACGCTCGGCTACATGGACGGGTTCCTGGACGTGGTGTAGCTGTGGCGCCTGCGATGACATCGGCGGGGGTCTCCTAGCGATGGCGGTCGAACCGGGTCACGCGCCGCCCGAACCCAACCACGCGCGTCGCTTCGGCCTGATCTGGATCGTCTCGTCCCTGATCGCCACGCCCCTGGTGGTCCTGCTGGTCGGGCCGATCATGCCGCCCGGCAACGGCTCTGAACAGGCCTCCGGCCACGTCACCGACAACACGGTCCTGATCGGGATGGCCACGCCGGTCCTGCTGCTCGTCCTGATCTACCTGATCTACTCCACGATCTACTTCCGCCAGCCCAGGGGCGGCGCTTTGGAAGGTCCCGCGATTCGCGGCAACGCGCGCATCCAAACGACCTGGATCGTGGTCACAACTGTGCTCGTGCTCGCCCTCGCCGTTTACGGCACGGTGCGCCTGCTCGAAGACGGCGCCGGCTCGGGTGCCGGGCCGAACCCCGTTGCGGTCCCCAGCGGCGCCAAGCTGCCGGTGCAGGTGATCGCCCAGGAGTGGGCCTTCACCTACCGCTATCCCACCTACGGCGGCGTCGAGACCACGCATCTGGTCCTGCCCGTCAACCAGATGATCGAACTGCACGTCACCTCGCTCGACGTGATCCACTCCTTCTGGGCCTACCAGCTCGGTGTCAAGGCCGACGCCAACCCCAACACCGACAACATCGTGTTCGTGCGCCCGACCAAGCGGGAGAGCGTCCAGATCCGCTGCGCGGAGCTGTGCGGCCTGTGGCACGGCTACATGTTCGACACGGGCCACGTCGTCTCGCCGGCCGCGTTCGTGTCCTGGGTCAAAGAACAGCGACGACGCTTCGCGCCCGTCCAGAGGTACCTGCCCAAATACGCCACCAAATACATCCCAGAACCTCTTAGGAGGGGAGAATGACCCCAACCCCAGATACTTGTCACCGCTTCGCGGCGACGGGCACCTCAAGAGGAAGGGGAGGCTCGTGAGCGCCGTCGCCGAGCCCGCATTCACGCCGGCGCGCCGCCCCTTGTGGCGGCGCTTGATCGGCTTCAACCTGCTCTGCGCCGTGATTCTCGGCGTGGCCGGCTACTACATCGGCTGGTTCATCGGCCACCAGATCAAAGGCGAGAGCTTTGATTTCATGCAGGACACCGACGAGAACGACGTCGCCCTGATGCTCGGCTACCTCGGCGGCGTGGTCGGTTTTCTCATCGGCCTGGGCTTCGCCAACTATCCCGTCTCGCGGATGTTCGGGCGGCCCGCCTCGCTGCGCGAGAAGGAGCACGAGGGCATCGGCCGCTACTTCGGCCTGTGCACCGACCACAAGGTGGTCGGCATCCAGTATCTGGTCGGGATCGGCGTGTTCTTCTTCATTGCGGGACTCAACGCGATGCTGATTCGCACCGAGCTGCTTAACCCGACCCCCACGACGGTCGGACCCAACCAATACCTCTCACTGGTCGGGATGCACGGCACGATGATGATGGGGATGATGACCTCGGGCATCCTCGGCCCGTTCGGCAACTACTTCGTGCCGATCATGATCGGGGCGCGCCGCATGGCCTTTCCACGGATCGAGGCGCTCACCTTCTGGCTGTTGATGGCCGCCGGCTTCATCCTCACCTCCACGATCTTCTTCGGCGGCTTCCCCACCGGCTGGACCGGCTATGAGCCGCTCAACGAACAGGCCGTGATGGGGATGGATTCCTACATCTGCTTCTTTGCGCTCGTCGGCGTCTCGATGTGTCTGTTGGGTCTCAACATGATCGCCACGATCGTCGCCCACCGCGCGCCCGGGATGACCTGGTCGCGCCTGCCGATCTTCGTATGGTCGGTGTTCGCGACTTCGATCCTGATGGTGTTGGCCGCGCCGATGCTGATCGGCGCGCTATTGATGGCGGCCTTCGACCGCACGATCAACACCTCCTTCTTCACCGTCGCCGCCGGCGGCACGCCCTACCTGTTCGAGAACCTGTTCTGGTTCTTCGGGCACCCCGAGGTCTACATCCTGGCTTTGCCCGGCTTTGGAATCGTGTTGGAGTTGCTGCCCGTGTTCACGCGCAAGCCCCTGTGGGGCTATCGCCTGGCCGTGGCCGGGATGCTGGGTGTGACCTTGCTGAGCTTCTTCGTGTGGCAACACCACCTGTTCGTGAGCGGCATCAACGCCGACCTGCGCCCGTTCTACATGCTCTCGACCGAGGTCATCTCGATCCCCACCGGCTTCATCTTCCTATGTGTCATGGGGACCCTGTGGAAGGCCAGGACCAGATTCTCGGTGCCGATGCTGTTCTGTCTCGGTTGGACTTTCAACTTCCTGATAGGCGGACTCTCGGGTGTTTTCCTGTCGGATACGCCGAGCGACACCGACACGCACGGCAGCTTCTTCGTGATGGCCCACTTCCACTACACGATCATGGGCGGGCTCATCTTCACCTTCTTCGCCGCGATCTACTACTGGGTGCCCAAGATGTTCGGTCTCGAACTGCGCGAGCGCCTGGCCAAGATTCACTTCTGGTCGCTGTTCATCGCCTTCAACTCGACCTTCATGCCCCTGTTCGTGCTCGGCATGAAGGGAATGCCGCGGCGCGTGTCCACCTACGCGCCCAACCTACAGGGCCTCAACGTCTGGGTGTCGGTGTCGGCTTTCGTGATTGGTCTGTCGATGCTCGTGTTCCTCTACAACGTGATCTATTCGCTGATTATCGCGCCGCGTCGGGCCGAGGCCAACCCGTGGCAGTCCAAGTCGATCGAGTGGCAGCTACCCACGCCGGTGCCGGTCAACAACTTCGAGACGATCCCCACCTTCGACTCCGAGCCCTACGACTACGGCGTGCCGCTGGCGCCGCCCGGTGCCGAGCCCTTGCCGGCGGGAGGCTGAGATGGTTCGCGCGAAGATTCGCAGAAGGGAGCGAGGGTGATGGAGAGCGCCGGCGCCGGCATACCCCTGAATCCGGGCGTTCCCGGAGTCAGCAAGGACGTGGCGATCCCGCCCGAGGCGCCCGATATCGGCGCGCGCTCGCTGTATGTCGCGGGCCGTCTGCTAGCGGGGGCTGCCACGTTCTTCTTCCTGGCGTTCCTGTTTGCCTACTTCTACCTGCGCTCGCTCAACGAGAACGGCATGTGGAAGCCCGCGCACGTCAAACCGGACGCCACGCTCGGGGCGATCGTGGTGGCCTGCCTGGTCGTGAGTGGGCTCTCGGCAATCTGGGCGCGGGTACAGCTCAAGCGCGACGCGCGGGCTTGGGTGTGGGGCGCGAGCCTTGCCCTGCTGCTTGGCCTGGCGGCCGTGGCGGTCCAGTGCATCCAGTACGCGGGCTCCCATTTCGGCCCTACCAATGGCGGCTACGCGAGTGTGTTCTGCGCTTGGACGGGGATCTACGCGGTCGCGGTTCTGGGCGTCATGTATTGGCTTGAGACCCAGATCGCGACCGAGCTGCGTGCGCGGCGCAACCCCGCCTCCCGGCACGGAGACATCGCTGAAGCCGACCGCCTGATCGAACCGGGCTTGGACGCGGCCGTCTTCTTCTGGTCCTACCTCGTCGGGATCGGTGTGATCACGTGGGTCACGCTCTACTTGGTCTAGCGGACGCCGCCGCGCCCCTCACGCCGGGCTTCTGGGACTGGTCGTTCGACCCGCCGCTCGTGCTCGTGGTGGATCTCGGGCTCCTCTACTGGTATGGCAACAGGCGCACTTCCGCCCCCGCCCGCACACGCACCCGGAGACGGTTGCGCCACGCCTGCTTCTATGCGGGCCTGGCGGTGCTTCTGATTGCTTTGGCCTCGCCTCTGGAGCGCCTCAGCGAGCAGCTGTTCTGGGCGCACATGCTGCAACACGTGCTCCTGCTCGTCGTGGCTCCGCCGCTGATCGTGCTCGCGTGCCCATGGGTACGACTGTGGCGGGCACTCGGCGTGGAGGCAAGGCGTTCGTTGGCCCACAGCTTCACGCGGGGGCGTCTGAGCAGGCTGCGAGGCCTGAGTGCGGCCTTGGGCGCCCCCTTGCCGAGCTTCGCGCTGTTCAGCTGCGTGGTCCTGGTGTGGCACGTGCCGCTCCTGTTCGACGCCACCCTGCACTCCGAAGCCCTGCACGCGCTCGAGCACACGCTCTTTTTCTGCACCGCCTTGATGTTCTGGAAGCAGGTGATCGACTCCCCGCCGCTGCGCGCGCCGCTGAGCGAGCTGTGGCGGGTCGTGTATCTCCTAGGCGCAATGATCGTGATGTGGGTGTTGGCGGTCGTGCTCGCCTTCGCTCCCCATCCTTTGTATGGGGCGTACGCCCAGATGGCCTCGCGTCCCGGTGGGATCTCGGCGATCGCCGACCAGCAGATCGCGGCGGGGATCATGTGGGTACCGGGCTCGATCCCGCTCTTGATCGTGCTGTTCGTGTACTGCAATCGCTGGCTCTCCCCGGCAGGCGCCCCCGTGCCCGGCGGGACCAAGGCGCCGCCGCCCGCCCACGCCCCCACGCTCGCAGGCAACCACTGATGAGGAGGAACGCTCGATGCCCAGTGCAGCGATAACGGTCATGGCCTCTTTCCACGCGGGTTCGATCCTCACGATCGTCTTGCCGCTGGCGGTTCTGATCGCGGTGATCGCCTGGTACGTGTGGCTGTGGTCGCGCGGCGCCGGCGAGCGCTGAGACGCGGCACCGCCGTTAGCGCGAGCTGAGTTCGGCCGCCGCTTCGCGCAGCTTGCCGTCGATGAACTCGTTCGCCGCTTGCGGACCAAGAAACGGGGCGAGCATCAGAAAGGTGCCGGTGGGCGTCAGCCTGGTCATCGTCTCGCTCTCGTCGCGCCGCGCCTGGCGGTAGAAGATCTCGAAGATCGCGCCCAAGGTCGCTTCCATCGTGGTGCTCGGGGCGGGAGCGCTCAGGTACTGGTTGCCTTCCTGAAAGAAGATCGTGAACACGGTGCGGCTGTCGTCCACGCGCTGCACGGCGGGAGCGCCGACCGCGTGAGACTCGATCAGGGCGATGTGGGTGACGAGGTAGTGGTTCGCTTGAAATTGGGTGCACGCGTGCATCGAAGCCCAGGCTCGCTCGGGCCACTCCTTGACGCTGAAGAAGGCGGTCGCGGTGACGGCCATGATCTGCTGGATGCACAGCTCGTGCACGGCCAGGAAGGCCTGTTGCTTGTCGCGGAAGTGCTTGTAGAACACGCGTCGGTCCACACTCGCCATCTCGGTGATGTCGGCGATCGTGGTGACGGTGTAGCCCTTGGCGGCGGCCACCTCCGCGGTCGCATACATGATCCGTTCGCGCTGATTACGGGCGATCTCGGCTTTGGAGAGCTTGGAGCGCCCCGAGGGGATCGGTGGCGGAGGACGCGGCGATATGTGCGACTCGTGCGGGGAGGGCGGCAGCTCTGGCCCCGGCTCCAATGTGCGCCAGCGGTGCCGGCGATGCGGGCTGCTGTAGCTCTCCACCCAACGGGTGAGGCCGTCGGCCAGCTCCGAGAGCCCGGGGTCGCCCGTGCGAAGCAGCGGCGCCAGCAGCCAGCGCACCGCTCCCAGCACGACCGGAATGGGCACATCGGGCGTCAGCGCCTCGGGCTGGGCCTGGTCAAGCGCCCGCTCAATGATGTGCGCGACCTCGTCGATCATGTGGTCGCGCGCGTCGAGCGCGCCCCAACCGCCCGCCATCGTCGAGTCGCACAGGAAGCTGGCGCCGTTGGGGTGCTCCTCGGCCAGCTCGACGAACCGGCGGATTCCCGCCTGCACAGCCTGCTCGGGAGGCGCGGCCTCCACGGTCTCGCGAATCTGCGCGATAAACAGAGCTGCCAGTTCGCGGTGGGTGGCGATGAAGCAGGCGTCGCGATCCTCGAAGTACTCGTAGAAGGTCGGCCGCGAGACGCCGGCGCGCTCAATTACCTCTGAGACGGTCGCTCCCGCGTAGCCATGGCGACGGGCGGCCATCACCATCGCCGCGATCAGCCGTTCGCGCTGAGTGCTCCTGCGGTCAGTGCGCGGTGGGCTGGCGGGCTCCGCGCTCACGCCTCCTCCTCGCGCAGCTTCGCTTCGATGAAGGCGCTCGCCGCGGTCGGTCCGATGAAGGGCGCCAACACGATGAACGCGCCGCTGCGCGTCAGGCGCGACATCTGGGCGCTCTGGCCGCGCCGCGCGACGCGGTAGCAGATCTCGAAGGTCGAGCCCGCGATCGCTTCCATGATCGTGCTCGAGGCGGGCTGGCCCGCCTTCAGGTTGCCTTCCTGCAGGAAGATCGTAAAGGCGGCGCGGTGGTCGTCGATGCGCTGGATCGCCGAGGGCCCCACGGCGTGAGACTCGACCAGGCAGATATGGGTGATGACGGGGTGAGTGGCCTGGAACTGGGTGCCCGCTCGCATCGCGGCCCAAATGCGATGCGGCCACTCGCTCTGGCTGAAGAAGGCGCTCGCCGAGAGTGTCATCAACTGCTGCACGCCCAACTCGTGCACAGCCAGGAAAGCCTGTTGCTTGTCGCGGAAGTGCTTGTAGAAGACGCGCCTGTCGACCTTGGCGCTGGCGGTGATGTCGGCCACGGTCGTCACGTTGTAGCCCTTGGCGGCGGCCTGCTCGGCGGTCGCGTAGAGGATTCTTTCGTGCTGGTTGCGAGCGATCTCGCCCTTTGAGAGCTTGGAGCGGCCCGGAGGGATCGAGGGTGGGGGCCGCAGAGAGATCTCCGAGACAAAAGGAGACGGCGCCAGCGCTGGTCCCGCTTCCAGCTGGTGCCAGCGATGTTCGCCCGTCGGCAGCTCATACATCTCCACCCAGCGCACAAACTCTTCGGCCAGCGCGCTCAGGTCGTGCACGCCGTGGCGCATGGGAGGAGCCAGCAGCCAGCGTCCGGCGCCGAACACCACCTCGATCGGCAGATCGGGCGTGGGGATGTGCGGTGGAGTCTGGGCGCGGGCTTCCTCGACGACCTGTCCGAGCTTGTCAATCAGGCGGTCGTGCTCGTCAAGGCCGCGCCACCCCGCCGCCATCGTCTCGTTGCAGAGAAAGCCGGCTCGGTCCGGGAACTCTTCGGAGAGCCTGATCAGCGCCCTGATTCCCGTCTGGACGGCCTGCTCCGGCGCCGCCGACTGCACGGCCCGACGGATCTCCCACACAAGCAGCCGACTGATCTCGCGGTGGGTCGCCACGAAACAGTCGTCCTTGTCCTTGAAGTACTCGTAGAAGGTGGGCCTGGACACGCCGGCCTCCGCGATCACCTGGGAGACGTTCGCGCCGGCATAGCCACAGCGGTGTGCGGCCGCGAGCATCCCCGCGATCAGCCGTTCGCGCTGGGTGCTCTTGCGGTCGGCTTGAAGGTTTGTCTGTACGTCGATGCTCACGATCCCGCGCGCCTCGGCTTGCCCCCTCCTGGATTGGTTGAACGGTAGCCGAATATGGGTGCCGGGATGTACAACGTTTGGCTTTGAGGTCAGACGGGGCGGTCTCCTCCGCGGAGCTCGTGCTCGCAGGACTCCGACCGAAACGGGGTTGACAACAGCGGCACGCTCGTGTATAAGTAGCCTATGTCTGTACGCCACGAGGGCGTGTAGGCAAGACATAAGGTCGGGTTTGGGTCGGTCTTCGTGGTCGACACCAACATTGCTTTGACGGGGACCTTGGGAGAGGGACCGGGTCGCTTTTGAGAGGAGCTTGTTTCACGTGCGTTCGTTTGGGGATCATGTGCTTGAGAGTCCGTGCGTCGCACGACGGTCCGTAATAGGACGCGTCAGCGTCGCTGACGCGTCTCTCTCTCTCTCTCTCTCTCTGGCCGGGCCGCCGCTCAGCGCGGCGTTGCGCTTCACCCGCTAGCGGATCGTTCCCGAGCCGGTTTTCGCCGCGCCATAGAGCGCGGTATTTGTCGTTCTGCCTCGATGGTCGCGGGATCGTGCGCGGCTCGCAGAACGACCAAGAGGGGGTCGGTATCGCACCGGGCCTTGGATCAATCACGCCTCACGCCGTGGGGCTCGCACAGGAGGCCTCATGGTGATGAGTAGCACGCTGGTCAAACCCCGCGCGATGGTCGCCGGCCTGGTTTTGCTGGGCGCGATGATTGCGCTCGTATCGCTGGGCATCGTCGCCCGTGCCGCAGCCGCTACGACGAGCGTGCCAGGGCTGCCTGACAACCGCGGGTACGAAAAGGTGTCCCCCAACGACAACGCCGACGGAGACGTGTTCCAGGCGTGGACAGCAGACCTCGCCACCGGTGAAGGGCGCTGGACAGAACTGCCGTACCAGGCGGCGCCTGACGGGAATGCACTGGCGTATGTGGGTATGCCTTCCGAAGAAGGTGGGAGCGGGCGCGAGGGCGGGGACGGCGGCAACGAGTACCTGGCGCGCCGTCGCGCCGACGGCGATTGGCAAGCAGAAAACGTAACGCCCCAATCAGAAGAATTTTCCACGGTACCCGTGTATCAGGGGTTTTCGACGGATCTCTCCCATGGCTTCCTGACGACGAATGCCGGCACTCCGCTTCTTCCGGGCGCGCCTGCCGCCCACTATCGCGTGCCCTACGTTCGCGACTTCGACACCGGCGGTTATGCGGCACTTCTATCGGCTCCGCCGCCAAATCGGGAATGGTACGAATTTGGCGCATACGATACCGTCAAATTTGGCGCAGAAGGCACCGAACCGGCCTTCGCTGGCAGCTCAGCTGACCTTGGCCATGTCTTGTACATGGCCAACGATGCCTTGACCGATAACGCGGTCGATGGGGGCGTAGAAGACAACAATCTCTATGACTACCACAACGGTGCGCTAACGCTGGTGAATGTGCTTCCCAGCGGCAGTCCGGAACCCAACGCTATATACGGCGGGCAAGTGACGCCACGGGACAACCCTGAAGAAAATACCCCAGACTTCAGCCATGTCATTTCAGAAGACGGGGAGCGCATATTCTGGACCGGTCAGGACACCAATCGCAACATCTACATGCGTGAAGGGGACTCCAGAACGGTGCAGGTAGACATGTCTGTAGGTGGCGGTGGCCAGTACTGGACGGCCACTCCGGATGGCTCGAAGGTGTTGTTTACGAAGGGTGGCGATCTGTACGAATACGACGTAGAGAGCGGGCAGACGACCGATCTTGCGCCGGGAGGCGAAGTGCAGGGGATAGTCGGGACCAGTGAAGATCTCTCCTACGTATATGTCGTCGCGGACGCGGTGCTGGCGCCAGGCGGTGAACAGGGAGCATGCGAATCCGGCGGGGAATGCGGCTTGTACGTGCTCCACGCGGGTGAACCAGCCAGGTTCATCGCGATGCTCTCCAGCAGCGACAACAGGGAATATGCCTTGACCAATTACGGCTACGTCGGCGATTGGCAGGGGGGATTGGGGAACAAGGAAGCCGAGGTCACTCCCGACGGGCGCCAGGTCCTGTTCGGCTCCAGGCAATCCCTGACGGATTATAACAACAATGACGGTGGAGGACATAAAGACGAGGAGCTGTTCGTTTACGAATTCGAAGGCGCCAAGCTGCGCTGTATTTCGTGCAACCGGGCCGGCGCACCGCCCACGAACTTCTTTTCCGCGTTTTTGCCGGTTAGCCATCAGAACACCTATACGCGCCGGTGGATGTCCGATGACGGCAGTCAAGTGTTCTTCGATAGCCTCGACCCACTGGTGCCGCAGGACACCAACGGGCTTACCGATGTGTATGAGTGGGAGCGAGACGGCGCCGGTAGCTGCACGAATAGCGAAGGATGCATCTATCTGCTGACAGGCGGCACTGCTGGCGAAGGCTCCTTCATGGTCGATTCCAGCTCCAGCGGGAATGACGTGTTCTTTACGACGCGCGCACAGCTGGTGTCTGAAGATCAGAATGAAAATATCGACGTGTACGACGCGCACGTAGGCGCTGTCGTTCCGCCGGCGTCGCCGCAGTGCACGGGTACCGGTTGTCAGGGCTTGCCGTCGGCGCCGCCTGTTTTCGCTACACCATCCAGCGTGACGTATAACGGCGTGGGTAACTTCCCGGCGACGCCGACGGTCGCCGCACATGGCAAGAAAGCTAAGGCTAAGAAAGCGCAAGCAAAGAAGAAGAAGCACAAGCGCGCGAAGAAATCGAAGAAGGCCAAGAGGTCAGCCGTCAGTCGTCGCAGTAAAGGTCACGGGTCGCATGGGTCGGCCGCAAGCTATGGGAGGAGCAAGTGATGAGGGGTCTGCCATTCGCCAGGGCGACGATGACGGTTTTTGCCGCCGGTGTACTGTTCTGTCTGGTGGTGAGCGCGCCTGCAATGGGCCTTGACGCACCCGGCTGGGAGGTCAACTCTCACAGTTATCCCACGAACTTGGTACCGGGTGCCAACGCCACCGTCGCTGTGGAAGTTTTTAACATTGGGGGCGCCCCAAGCTCTGGAGGGGCCATCGTGACCGACACGCTTCCGGAAGGTATTGAAGGGGTCTCCACCCAAGGCTGGACGTGTGGTGGTGGTTCGCCGTCGGTTTGCACACGAGAAGTGGAAGTCACGGCACCCAGCAGTGTGTATTACGGAGAAAAGGCCCTGGTCAGCGGGGAGCAGGAAGAATTCTCGCTTGAAGTGCACGTGGGAGCCGGAATGCAGGAAGGCGAGGTGAGTAACGGCGTATCTGTGACCGGTGGTGGAGCGCTCGGCGCGGCGAGCGAGTCGAATCGGTTCACGGTCAGTTCGGCGCCCTCTGGATTTGGTTTCGCGAAAGCGGACGCGTGGTACAGCAACGCTGACGGTACGCTGGACACACAGGCCGGTTCGCATCCGTTTGCGTTTACGTTCAATTTTGACCTTAACGCCAAGGCCAACTCTGAAATGGAAGGGGAAGTACGCAATGTTACGGCTAATCTCCCTCCAGGCCTTGTCGGCAACACTACGGCGGTGACGCGTTGTACGCGTGAACAGTTCGACGACGAACATTGTCCGACCGGATCGCAGATCGGAGTCTCAACTGACGGTGTATCCTTCGGCGAATCACGGTTGTTCTTTCTTGGCGATCTTGCGGTGTACAACCTGGTGCCGCCGCCAGGGCATCCGGCGCAGTTTGGCTTTGTACTGTTCGGCAACCAGGTTTTCCTCGACGCCAGCGTGCGCAGCGACGGTGACTATGGGATAACCGAGCACGTCACCAATATTCCGCAACGCCGAGTGATCAGCAGCACGGTCACGATCTGGGGCGTCCCGGCAGACCCAAGCCATGATGCACAGCGCAGATGCATAGCCAATGGGCACAGTTTGGAAAGTTGCGCCTCGTCGGACAACGAAGTGCCGTTCCTGACGCTGCCGACGTCGTGTACAGGTCCTGAACCGATCTCCGCCGCTGCAAGCGAATGGGTTGACGGCAAGGCTATCTCTGAAATAAGCCTCCTTTCACACGATCAGTCCGGGAAATCTAGTGGTTTGACTGGCTGTGAACATTTGGAGTTCGGTCCGTCGATCAGTGCGGCGCCGGACACGTCTGATGCGGATACGCCTGCTGGGTTGACGGTTGAACTGAAAGTGCCGCAGGAAGGCTTGGAGGCGGTGAACGGCCTAGCTGTGTCGAATATCAAGGATACGACTGTGACGTTGCCTGAAGGCGTTGTTATCAATCCTGGTCAGGCCGCGGGGTTGGCGGCGTGCCAGGCCGGCGAAGACGCTGTTGGCACACGGGAAGCGCCGTTGTGTCCGAACGCGTCGAAGGTCGGTACCGATGAAATAGAAACGCCGCTGATAAAGAATGCGCTGAAAGGCAACGTGTACGTGTTGCAGTCGAACCCCCCGAACCTGAAGCTGCTGGTCGCGGCATCCGGGGAAGGCGTGAACCTGAAGCTCGTCGGGACTGTGCATCTGGATGAAGCGACTGGTCGGTTGACGACGACGTTCAGTGAAACGCCGGAGTTGCCGTTCACGACGTTCCGTTTGTCCTTCAGTGGTGGTGCTCAGGCGGCGCTTGCGACACCATTGCGCTGCGGGTCCTATTCGACTACGAGCGACTTCACGCCGTGGAGCACGCCGTTGGTGCCTGATGTGTTTCCTTCGAGTGAATTTGTGATCTCCCACGGTCCAGGCGCGAGTGCCTGCGCCGGCGCCGCGTTGCCGTTCAGCCCGTCTTTGACGGCCGGCTCGACGACCGATCAGGCGGGTGGGTTCACGAACTTCTCGCTGTTGTTGACTCGCGAAGACGGTCAGCAGCGGATTGGGAGTTTGCAGTTCAAGACGCCAGAGGGCTTGTTGGGGATGATCAGCAAGATCCCTTTGTGTCCCGAACCGCAAGCGTCGCAGGGGACGTGCTCAAGCGCGTCGCAGATAGGGCACACGGTCGTTGAGGCCGGTCCTGGTCCTTACCCGTTGGTAGTGCCCCAGCCGGGTCAGCCGCCGGCTCCGATCTACTTGACTGGTGGGTATAAGGGCGCGCCGTATGGGTTGAGCATCGTCGTGCCCTTGGTCGTGGGTCCGTTTACGTTGCAGACCCAGGTTGTGAGGGGGAGGATCGAAGTGGATCCGCTGACGGCACAGCTAACGGTCACGACTGACCCGTTGCCGACGATCATCGACGGTATCCCGGCCGATCTCAGGGCGATCAACGCCGTGATCGACAAGCCTGGCTTCATGTTCAACCCCACCGGGTGCGAACCATCAAGCTTCTCGGGTACCGCGACAAGCACAGAAGGCGCGAGCGTCCCGATCGGCAGTCATTTCCAGATGGGTTCGTGTCGAGCCCTGACGTTCAAGCCGGACTTCAAGGTCTCAACCTCCGGCAAAACGTCGCGTAAGGACGGTGCGAGTCTCGACGCGAAGATCATCTACTCCACAGGCGAACTCGGAGCCAACCAGGCGTCTTCGCAATCGAACGTGAAGATGGTCAAGGTCGATCTGCCAAAGCAATTGCCTTCCCGTTTGACGACGCTTCAGAAGGCTTGTCCTTCGGCGACGTTTGAAGCTAACCCGGCGTCTTGTCCCGAAGACTCGCGGGTGGGTAGCGCCACCGCGATCACGCCGGTGCTACCGGTCCAGTTGACCGGACCCGCGTACTTTGTGTCATATGGTGGCGCGAAGTTCCCCGAACTCGTGATCGTCCTACAAGGCTACGGCGTAACCGTGTACCTGCACGGCGAAACGTTCATCAGCAAAGCAGGCATCACCTCAAGCACGTTCCGCAAAGTCCCAGACGTCCCGATCGCAAGCTTCGAGCTGAGCCTGCCCGAGGGCCCCTATTCAGCGCTCGCCGCGAACGGGAACCTGTGCACCACAAAGCTGAAGATGCCCACAGCATTCACAGGCCAGAACGGCGCCGTGCTCAAGCAGACTACACCGGTCAGCGTCACCGGCTGCGCCAAGCACAAGGCCAAGACCAAGAAGAAGCACAAGAAAGCGGCCGCCAAGCACAAGGGCAGCGGGAAAGGCAAATAGGCCGTGCGCGCGATGTCTGCGATCGGGGTGGAGCGTGCGCTCGAATAAGCAGGCCGGATCAGTGGAGGTCGGCCGCCAAGGAGGCCACGTCGCCGAGATGCAGCGCCGGCGGCTGTTGCTGGCGTTTGGCGAAGTGGCCTCCACCAGTGGTCTTGGCGCCGCCACGGTGGGACGGGTGTGCGAGCAGGCCGCCGTTTCGCGGCGCACGTTCTACGAGCTGTTCTCCGATCGCGAAGACTGCCTGCTTGGCGCCTTCGAGCAGGCAGTCGAGCGTTTCGCGCGCCGCGTCCGACCCGCCTTTGAAGCGAAGGGGCGGTGGCATGAGCGCATACGCGCGGCACTGTCCCTGTTGTTGGAGCAACTCGACGCCGAACCGGACCTCGCGCGCCTGTGCATCGTCGAGGCCTCCCGCGGAGGACACGAGCTGCTCGAGCGTCGTCGCCATGTACTGGAGGCGCTCGCCGCCGCGGTGGACGAGGGGCGGGCGCAGACGCGTTCCGGGACCGGTCCGCCGCCGCTGACCGCTCAAGGGATAGTCGGTGGGGTGCTGTCGGTCATCCACGCGCGCTTGATCGAGAGCCAGCCTTCAGTGGCGACCGGAGTTTCAGGGGACGGGCGGGCAGAGCAGACCGGCGGGACCGATGCATATCCGACCGGCGCGCTCGTCCATCTCACCAACCCGCTGATGGCGATGATCGTGCACCCGTACCTCGGACCCGCCGCCGCGCAAAAGGAACTCGAGCGTCCCGTGCCGTCCATGCCGCGCACGTCGTCGCGCAAGGGCGCGGACCCCTTCAAGGGCCTGCCGATCCGCTTCACCTACCGCACCGCGCGCGTGCTCGACACGATCGCCTCAGAGCCCGGCGCGTCCAACCGCCACATCGCGGACACCTCCGGCATTGCCGACGAGGGCCAAATGTCACGCCTCTTGCGTCGCCTGGAGAGCTGCGAGCTGATCGAAAACCGAGGCGAAGGGCACGCCAAGGGAGAGCCCAATGCTTGGGCGCTCACTGGGCGCGGAAGTGCGATTCAAGCCGCGATCGTCGTCCAAGAGCCAGCGGCGTAAGACCGCCTCGGAACCCACTTTGTATAGGGAGAGGGCTTGTCCGACTCGGGCTGCCGGAGGAGCCACCTAGTGGGTCTTGCTGGTGGTAACCTAGTGGGTATGGCTTACGTGGTCGCTCGTCGTAGTGGGCGCTTTGAGATACGGGAGTCGTTGCATACCGCCAGAGGGCCGCGCTCGCGCACTCTGGCCGGTTTTTCGGTGCTGAATGACGAGGTTCTGGCGGCGGCGGCGCGACGCGCGCAGCGCCCGTTCGACGCTGACGCCGTGCTGCGCTCCGGGCGGAAAGCGGGGGCGCGGGTCCAGGTCGCGAGTAGCGGCGCCAGCCGCGTGCGGGATCGTTTTCTGGCCGGCTCGAAGACCATGGCCTCCTCGGTCTCGCGAGCGCCGGCGACCGTCGCAAGGGGTGACGCGGGCGCGGCGCTGCTGGAGTTGTTGGGCTTTGCCGACACGGTCAGGGCGAGCCACGCACCGCGGCCAGGCAAGCCGCTCGCGTTCCCGGTGTTGGCGCGGCTTGCCGAGCGGCCCGGGGT
>JBAURN010000194.1:0-4381 GCA_049581225.1 Solirubrobacteraceae bacterium | reverse complement strand
GCCACCAACCGGCGCTGGGCCGGCGGGGCGACCAGCAGCGCGCACCACACCAGCGTGGTCGCGGCCGTCGCGTGGCCGCTCGGCCACGAAGCGTTGGCGATGTATTTCGGGCCGATCTGGTCGTGATGGTGAGCCAGCAGCGGCTTGAGCAACTCCGCGCTGAGCGGCGCCAGCGGCAACAGGATCGCCACCGCCAAAGCGACCCACAGAAGCCGACGGTGCAGAGCGATAGCGACCAGCACGATGCCCCAAGCGGCATAGAAGGGCGGGTAGAGCAGATCGAGCAGCGCATTGGAGGGGGCTTCCACCAGCGGCCGGTTCAGACGCGTGAAGTCATAGAGGGCGACCGCGTCCTTGACGTGAGTGATCGGCACCAACTCGGCCAATGTCCAGGTGAGCACAAGCCCCACGAGACACAGCCCGGCCACGAGCAGCGCCAGACGCGCGAGGCGGCGGTCGCCGAGCGGAGCGCGCACGATCGTGGACATCTCTGCAGGGTAGGAGAGTCGCTTAAGGACCGCTCAAGCGGGCGCGAGCGGAAACGGCTTGCCCGCCAGCGCGGCAAGCGCCTCCGCCGTCACCCAAACAGGCGTCTGCGCGCTGGTGCGCGAGTACCGCACACTCCCATCGGGCGCGGCCAAGCTCTCCAGGTAGCCGGTCGGCGAACGGCTGCCCCCGCGTTTCACAGAGGCCACATTCACGCCGGCGGCCGCCAAACCCTGCACCGCCCAGGCGGTCGACTGGGTGTTCGATTCGCCCCCGGGCTGCTGGGGAAAACCACCGTCGGGGTTCTGGGCGCGACGCAGATAAGCGACCGCGTGAGCCGCGAGCGCGCTGTTTCGCTGCCCCGTCGCGGACACGACGCCCTGCAACGCCGCGGCCGTGTCGTCCACATCCTCGCTGCCCCCGCGCCCGGCGAAACCGAAGCCACCGTCCCTGTCCTGTTGGGCCGCCAGCCAGCGCCCCGCCGAGCTCACCACCCGGTTATCGGCCGAGCTGCCCGCCACGCGCAGGGCGAAGATCGCAAACGCCGTGATGTTCACCAGATGCTCGAAAGACCCGTCGCTCGAGCGTTCACGCAGCAGCCGGCCGAGCAGGCTCGCGCCGCCGAACGAGGACGCGGGCAGGCCACACGCATGCAGAGCGAGAATCGTGCGCTCGTAGTCGCCCGCGCCTTCAAGCGTCGAGGCCTCGCCCCTCAGAGCGTCGAGCACCGAATGTCCTCCACGCCTCACGGCCAGCGGTTCGCGGCCGGCGGCCGCGAACCCCATCGCCGCCCACGCCGAGTAGAGCTCGCTGCTGCGCTGTCCCCTGGTCGCGCCGAAGCCGCCATCGCTGTTCTGGGCGCCCTCCAGGTAGGCCACCCCGCGAGAGATTGGCGAAGAGGCAGCCCAAGCCCCGCTCGAAGTGGCGCGCGCGGGGGTAGGTGTCCGCAAAGCGGTTGCCCCACGCGCAAGCGGGGACTGGCCGACCGCACACATGCAACCGCCGACGAGCGCAACCGCGACAAGTGCAGTGGCGGCTGGAGGACGGACTGGCTTCCACTCCACCGTCATGCGTGCCCGCACACGACCCAGCAGCCGCGCCAGCTCCGGGCCGAAAGCGAAGCCGAACAGAAAGCTCGCCACGGTGTCGGTGATGTCGTACGGCAAAGCCTGGCCCGCCGTCAAAAAGAAAGCGGCCGGCGTGTGACTGGCCCCCAGCGTCCACGTGTACACGTTCATGATCTCCTTCGCCACCAAAGCCATGACCGCGCAAGCCAGCGCGATCCCAAAGCGGCCCAAGCTCCGCTTGCTGATCCGTCCGAGCGCCGCGCCCGCAAGCCCCACAAGCCCCCACGCGGCCATCTGCCACGGCGTATAGGGGCCTTGACCGAGCACGATGTTCGAGGCCAGCATCCCGATCGCCCCGACCGCGAAGCCCGGAATCGGGCCAAGCGCATAGCCAACCACAAGCGTCATCGCCGTGATCGGCTTCACGTCGGGCAGCGCCACGAACGCGTCGCGCCCGAGCGCGGCCACCGCCGCCAAGGTGCCCACCACCGCCGTCATGCGCGCCGAGGGTCGCGAGCGCTCATAAGCCAGCCAACCGGCGATCAGCACACCGAGCACGATCACAAAGCTCGAAAGTGGCCAGCTCAAAACGGTCCTCCATGAGCGATCGAGGACACCGGCGAAGCCGGGCTGCCGTCCGGGCCATTCCCAGAACCAACCTCCGGACCCGAGACAGGACCCACGTTCGGACCCCCCCCACGGCCTGCCCCCCGCCATCGCTCACACAGCAAGCGCGCACCCGCCTCCGGCTCGAGCGCCTCCCCCTCGCCACCCAGAATGCGAGCGGTTTCGGTCGAGAAATACCAGCCGCCGCTCAAAAGCTCGGCGGCGGAACCGTCGGCGATCACGCGTCCGTCGGCGAGCAGGATCGCGCGATCTGCGCAAGCCGCCGCAAACTCCGGGTCGTGAGTGGCCACGATCACCGCCTGGCCCGACTTCGCGCGGCGGCGCAACTCCGCGGCGAGCACCGCTTTGGCCTCGCGATCCATCCCCCGCGTCGGCTCGTCCAAGGCCAGCACGACCGGCGGATCCCCTTCCTGCGCCGTGTGCCCCTCGGGCGCCACGATCGCCAAGGCCAAGCGCTGACGCTCCCCGCCGGAGAGATCGCGCGGGTTGCGCTCGCCCAGATCCCCCAGCCCCGCCGCCTGCAGCGCCCGCGGCGAAACCTCCTCGGCCACACGCTCGCGCAAGAAGTAATCGTTGGGATTCTGCAACAACAGCGCCACCCTTCCCTCCACTTCTACCTTGCCGCGAGTCGGGCCCAGCAGACCCGCGGCATGGCGCAACAGCGTCGACTTGCCCGCCCCGTTGCGCCCCATCAAGGCGATGCTCTCGCCGGGATGCACGACCAGATCGACGCCGCGCAGGACCGCCGGGCCGCGCGGAATCTCATACCAAAGCCCCCGCACCGCGAGAGGCACGCCCTTCCCTCCCCCAAACCTCACGCCCCGGCCACGACGAGGCCTCTCTGCGCCGCTCGAGCTCCCGATACGCAATCCCGCCGAGAAGCCCGGAGCCGCGGAGGGAGACTCGCCACCGTCCGCCAACAGACCGCGGCTTCGCAGAGTCGCACGAGCCTGCTTGACGCCCACCGGAGCCGGGCCCAGCCCAGACAGAGCGAACAGCTTGGCGCCCGGCGTCTGCAGCGCCGGCGCCCGCTCGCGCGCCCATTCCAGGAAGCTCTCCGGCGGACCGTCGTGCGCGACCCGACCCTCGTGCATCGCGACCACACGATCGGCCGCCGCCAGACAGCGCTCCAACCGATGCTCGCACAGCAGAATCGTCGTGTCCCACTCCTGATTCAAACGTCGCAACAGCCCGATCAGCTCGTCGCCGGCGACCGGGTCAAGCTGCGAGGTCGGCTCGTCGAGCAGCACCACCTTGGGTCGTCCCGCCAACGCCGCCCCAAGCGCGACTCGCTGCTGCTCGCCGCCCGACAGCTCTTGCGTGGAGCGCTCGAGCAGACGGTCGATCCCCAGCGCGAGCGCCACCTCCTCAACCCCCCTCGCCACCATCGCCGGGCTGTGACCCCTGTTTTCCAGCGCAAGCGCCAGCTCCGCCCGCACCGACCCCATCACCAGCTGGGTCTCCGGGTCCTGGAACAGCGCGCCCGTCAAGGCGCCCAGGCGAGCCGGGGGATGCTCGCGCGTGTCGAGCCCCCCAACCGTCACCCTCCCCGCGAACGAACCGCCGTAGAAGTGCGGGACCAAACCGCACGCGGCTCGCAGCAACGTCGACTTGCCATGCCCGGAAAGCCCCGCCAACACGCACAGCTCCCCCGGCTCAACTGTCAGGTCCACATCGCACAGCGCCGGAGCGCCCGCCCCGGGGTAGGCGTACGTGACGCCCTCGAACACCACCGAGCTCACCGGATCGCTCGCTCGACTGGGAGGCCGTCTGCCACGCTCACGGCTCGACACCCCTGCGGTCGGCAAACGGGGCCAGCATCGCAATCGCCAGCGCCGTACCCAGCGCGATCGTTTCGCCGGCGCTCGCGCCTTTGATTTCGGGATAAGCGTCGAAGGAGGCGATTCCCGCCAGCCGCGCCCACACCGCGAGCGCCACGACCGCGGCGGCCGAGGCGGCGAACGCGAGATCGTGGCGGGACCACGGGATCTCCTTCCGCTGGGCGCGCCTGGCCTCGGCGAAACCTCGCAGCTCGAGCGTCGCGGCCACGTCCAACGCGCGGTCCAAGGAGGAGGACAACATTGCACTCACAAGGGTGCCCTGCGCGCGCGCGCGCGTAAAGTGACTTCCTCCGCGCGGGCCTCCTCCCCCCGCCCGCGGGGATCCTCCTCGCGCGCCTCCTCGCGCACGCGGATCACGCG
>JBAURN010000193.1:0-6563 GCA_049581225.1 Solirubrobacteraceae bacterium | reverse complement strand
CTTGAGCAGGGTGCGCCGGTCGATCACCCGGCCGGAGGATGAGGGGGCCTGCTCGCGGGGTGGCTCGCCCTCGGGCTGTTGTCGCTGTTGCTCTGACATCGGTGTGTTCGAGAGGCCCATTCTCGCGGGCGCGGCGGCGTCAGTCAAACGCCACGCGCCCGCCCGCGAATCGCGGCGGGGGCCCTCAACGCTAGCCGGATCCGTGTTGAGTCGGTGTGAGTGCTTTGTTGGGGCGTCTTTAGGTTGGGGATTCCCGGGCTCGCGCGCCCGCGGGGAAGCTCCGGGAGGCCCACCCGGATTTGCTCTCCAGGAGGGTGGGGATAGACGTTCGTGCGGGTCGGTTCAACCGCGGCGGCGCTCGCTGAGGGGGGTTCCCTCGGCGTCGGCGGCTTGCGCGGGCGGCCATGGTCCGAGCCAGTCGTCGCGAGCGCCGTCCATCGTGATGACCGCGCCGGAGAAGAAGTCTCCCGCGGGCGAGGCCAGGAAGGCGACCAACCAGGCGAACTCTTGCTCGCTGCCCATGCGCCCGAGCGGGATCGTGTGGGCGATGCGCTCGACGATCTCCTGGGGATACTTGGTGAGCAGGGTGTGGGTTTCGAACTGACCGGCGGCGAGCGCGAGCAGGCGGATGTCGAAGCGGGCCCACTCGACCGAGAGCGTGCGCATCAGGTTCTCGACGGCGGCGCGGGCGGCGCCGGAGTGGGCCATGCCGGGCATTCCGTTGTGGGGGGAGAGGGTCACGCTGAACACCTTGCCCCCGCGTCCGGAGGGGATCATCGCCTTGGTCGCGACCGCGTGAGTCACCAGCCACGTGCCCTCCACGTTGAGCTGGATGACCGTGCGGAAGCCCTTCGGGGTGATCGCCTCGGCGGGAGCCAGGAACTGGCCGCCGGCGTTGTTGACAAGCAGATCGATCTGCCCGTGGGTCGCAAGGACGGCGTCGACCATGTCATGCACCTGATCCTCCTCGCGGATGTCGCAGGTGTGGGCTTCGATCAGGCCATGGGGGTCGGCCGCGACGGTCTCGCTCAGCGGCTCGGCCCGACGCCCGCAGATCGCCACGCGGGCGCCGCAGCGAGCCAGCTCCAGGGCGGTCTCGCGCCCGAGGCCGGTGCCGGCGCCGGTGACGATCGCCACCTGGCCCTCCAGCAGCGAGGGCAAGAACAGGCGCGAGCGAAGCCTCTCAGGGGTTGGATCGTGCTCCTGCATGGGGGCTGAGCTTACGAGGTGGACCGCCCGAGGGGCATGCGGCGTGGCCAGCGCGGAGCACTATCCTTTATGCAAGGCGATCGAGCGACCGATGCTTGATATGCGAAGCCTGCCAGCGGGTAGAGGCTGTTGGCAGCCATTTCGCACCCGACAGCGCTCTTTGCGGACTTTTTGGCCTGCTCGCGGGTTATCTTCTGCACGGCAGGTGACGGCAGGACCGGCGTCGAACCACGACGAGCATATGAATCGCGTAGGAATGATTGACAACGCAACTATCGAGGCGTATAATTCCGACTCCAAGCATCGGATTACGAGGGCCGGCCCTCCTCCCGGCGTATAGAAGCCCTCGACATTCCCAATAGAGAGACGCCCATGCCAGACACCACCAAGCCCACCCCCACGATAGACATGACCGCCGACTCCTTTATCCCCGAGTCGGTCGACCAGCTGCTCGCGCACTCGCGTCGCTACCCCCTGCTTACGCCCGATCAGGAGATCGAGCTGGCGCAGGAAATCGAGCGCGGCGATCTGACGGCCAAGGAAAAGCTGATCAACTCCAACCTGCGCCTGGTCGCCTCCAACGCAAGGCGCTACCAGAACCAGGGCCTGCCTTTGGCCGATCTTGTCCAGGAGGGCATGCTCGGGCTGATCAGGGCCTCGGAGAAGTTCGATTGGCGCAAGGGATTCAGGTTCTCCACCTACGCGACCCTGTGGATCCGCCAGGCCATCCAGCGCGGCCTCGAGAACTCGGGGCGCACGATCAGGCTGCCTGTTCATGTAGCTCAGCGCTCGCGCAAGGTCGGGCGCGTCGAGCGCGAGCTGTCGGTCAGGCTCGGCCGCGAGCCCACTTTGGAGGAGTTGGCCGAGGAGACCGGACTGCCGATCGAGCAGGTCGAAGAGGTGCGCCACCAGCGCGCCGCTCTGGTCTCGCTGGATCAGCAGGTCGGAGACGACGGCGACACCGCCCTGGGCGATTTGCTGCCCTCGGACGCGGAGGCGCCGGAGGACACCGCCTGGGACAACGAGCGCGAGCGCATCGTGCACTCCGCGATCGCCAAGTTGCCCGAAACCGAGCGCACGGTCTTGACTTTGCGCTTCGGCACCGGGCGCGAGGAGCCTCAGACGCTGACCGCGATCGGCAAGCGTCTCGGATTCTCCGCCGAGCGGGCCTCCCAGCTGGAGCAGCGTGCGCTGAAGAAGCTGGCCGAGTCACCCGAGCTGGCGGCCCTGCGCGAGGCTGCGTAGCAACAACATTCGCAGTGCAGAGGGCGCCCTGGCTCACAAGCGGGGCGCCCTCTTTGCGAGCCTGGCTCAAACGCCCTGCTTGTGCGCGGGGCGCCTCATTTGCGAGCCTGGCTCAAACGCCCTGCTTGTGCGCGGGGCGCCCTCATTTGCGAGCCTGAGCTCATCCTCACTTCACGACGAGCGTGCCTTCCATGCCGGCCTGCCTGTGGCCTGGCACCGAGCAGTAGAACTTGTAGGTGCCCGGTTTCAGGGTCAAGGTGAGCTTCTTGCTGGAGCCCTGAAATGTTTCGGTGGCTCCCAGGGTGCCTCCGCCGGGGGATTCGACCGTCACGTTGTGCCCCAGAGGGCTCATGTTCTTGAAGTCGATCGTCACCTTGCCCGCTTTGGCGGTCAGCGAGCTGGTGTTGTACTTGAGCTGACCTTGCGGGTTGGCTTCGAGGCTCAGGGCGGTGGTGGCCGTCGGTGCGGCCGTGCTGCTCGATTCGGTCGAGGTCGTTGTCGTGGCGGTCGATTGCGCCGTCGTCGCCGGAGTCGATTCCGCGGTGCTGGTGCTTTTCGAGCTACCGCATCCGCCGAGGGCGAGCGCGCCGACGAGCAGGGCCAGCAGCGGGAACGCAGATATGCGCCAAGGGTTCGCACGGTCTGATGTGTGGAGATTCACGGCTGGTCCTCCTTCTCGAGTGGGCGAGGCTGGCTTCACGATAAGACCTCCCGCGGCGAGGATCCTTCCCAACCATTGGCTTGCACGCGTTCGGCCACTCAAATAGGCGCGAAATCCTCGCCATCTCGTTCTACCCTGGGTGCTCCACGATCAAGCCGAGGAAAGGTGGGGCAAATGGCTGCCGATTCGGGCCCTAAGTCGCTGTGGGAGCGCACCGTCGAGCTGACCGTCGCGGTCGGCGAACGCGTCCTGGCGCCCATCGAGCGTTTCATCGGCAAGCGTTCTCTGGTGGGCGACGCGACGTTCTTCCCCAACGAGCGCTTCCCCTGGATCGAGCACGTGGAGGCCAACTGGGAGACGATCCGCGAGGAGCTGCGGGGCGTCCTGGCCGACCGTGAGGCGCTGCCCAACTTCCAGGACATATCCAAGGATCAGATCGAGATCACCGACGACGACGACTGGAAGACCTACTTCCTGTATGGCTACGGTTTCGCGGCCAAGCTCGGGGTCGAGACGTGCCCCAAGACGGCTGCGTTGATGCGCGAAATCCCGGGGATGACGACCGCGATGTTCTCGATCCTCTCCCCTCACAAGCACATCCTCGACCACCGCGGCCCCTATAAGGGTGTGTTGCGCTACCACCTCGGCCTGATCGTGCCCAAGGAAGCCGAGCAGTGCCGGATCAGGGTGGGCGAGGACATCCGCCATTGGGTGCGGGGCAAGAGCCTGATGTTCGACGACACGTTCAACCACGAGGTTTGGAACGACACCGAGGAGACGCGGGTGGTGCTGTTCGTGGACGTGTTGAGGCCTCTCCCCTCCCCCTGGTCGCAGATCAACCGGGCGATCGTCAAGGCGATCGGGTATTCGCCGTTCGTGCTCGACGCCAAGCGCAACCAGGAAGCTTGGGAAGCGCGCTTTCGGGCGCGCAAGGCGATGGCACGCGCCGGGAACGCCACGAATCCGGCGCTGGATGACAACGGCGCGACACGCGCGCCGGGCAGGCGGGATCCGGTGCCGGGGCCGCCGTCACTGGTCAAATAGCTTCTTGGGCGCCCATACGGTGATGTCGGCCACCTCGGGGTGCTCGGCGCGCAGGTGGCGCGCCAGCTCCTCGGCCTCGACCTGAGTGGAGTCGGGCGCCAGGCGCAGCACAAGTTGAGCGCTGGCGCTCGATTGGTCCTCCGGAGGGATGCGGTCCATCAGGGCGTGCACGCTGCGACGCATCAAGCGCCCAGCGGAGAACAGGGCCAAACCGGCTACCAGGAGCGCCGCGATCGAGTCGGCGTCGGGATAGCCGGCCTTGACCAGCACGAGCCCTATGAGCACGGCTATGGAGCCGATCAGGTCGAGCGTGAAGTGCAGCGCGTTGGCGCCCAGGGCCGCGCTGTCGTGGAAGTGAGCGCCGCGATGGGAGGCGATCGATCGGGCGCTGTCGATCGCGATCACGAGGACCAGAACCGCGAACGTGTACCAGTGCAGATCGACTTTGCCGCCGTGGCCGCTCAATCTGATGACCGACTCGGTGACGATCCCGATGCTCGCCGCGATCAGGATCACGCTCTCTCCCAGCGCGGAGAGGTGCTCGGCCTTGCCGTGACCGTAGGGGTGGTCGCGGTCGGGCGGCCTGACCGCGACTCGCACCGCGAACAGGGTCAATACCGCCGCGGCGAGGTCGGTGGCCGAATGGATCGCCTCGGCCAGGACCCCAAGGCTGTTGGAGAGCAGGCCGACAGCCAGCTTGATCGCCACGAGCAGGCCGGCGGCAAGCACCGAAGCCAGTGCGATGCGCTGCGCAGAGGGCGTTTTTGCGTCGGTCATGACACGAGCGAGACTAACCGGCGGGTGCGACGACGGGCCTGTCTGGGCTCAGACTTTGGATACGTCCAGGCCGGTGCCGTGCAGCCAGCTGTTCGTTTGGGAATTGAGTGTCGTGAACTCGCCGGTCAGGATCAGCAGGCCGAGCGCGATCATCACGACCCCGCCGATGCCCACGATGACGGCGTAGTGGCGTTTGACGACTTCCAGGGCGCCGGTCATCCGCTCGAAGGCGAGCGCGATCAAAAGGAAAGGGATGGCCAGGCCGGCGGAATAGAAGGCGAGCAGGATCGCACCGTGCAAGGCTGAGCTGGAGACGGCGGCCTCGGTGATGATGGCGCCCAAAGTGATACTGGTGCAGGGAGTCCAGGCGATCGCAAACGCCATGCCTGCCAAGACCGGGCCGCCCCGTCCGGCCAGGCGTGTCAAGGACTCGGAGTGCCATTGGAAGTTGAGGGCATCCACGAAAGGGGTCGCGAGGAATGCGATGCCCATCAACACGATCAGGACCCCGCCCGCGGTGCGCAGAGTTTCGATGTTGTTGGTGAGCAACGAGCCGATCTGGGTGGCGGTGAGTCCGAGCAGGATGAAGATCAGCGAGAAGCTCGCGATGAACAGCAGGCTCGGTCCCAGCACCTTGCGTGTGCCGGCGTGCTGGATGTCGGCGGGCGCGACGCCGATCACCGTCGAGAGATAGCCGGGCACCAAGGGCAGCACGCAGGGCGAGAGAAACGAGACGAGCCCGGCGGCGATCGCCACTGGGATGCCGACGCCACTGGCGGCGTCCGAGCTCGACGCGGCAAGAATCGTGTGCGCCACGATCATGGGTTTGCAAACGAGGAGCGCAGCTCGGCCACTTCCCGCTCCAACCGCTCCACGCGCTCCAGCAGATCGCCGGTCGCCGGGACAGGGGGCGGCGGCCTGAAATCGCCGGTGGGCGCCGCTCCCATGCCAGACGCCGGAGCCGTGGAGGACGCGTCGGTCGGTGTGCCGTTGGGGCTCTCGGCGTCCTCGCCGAGCAGTTGCGCGTAGCGCTCCTCCTTCTGGCCGGGGCGCCGCTCCAAGCGCGCGACCAACTCGCGCTCGATCAGGCCCGACAAGGTGCTGTGCACCTCGTCCAGTCCGTCGAACGCGTGGATGCGCTCCCCGCGCTGCTTGAGCTCGCCGGGGGTCTGAGCGCCGCGCAGCATCAGCACGCACATGACTGCCTGCTCGGCGCTGGTCATCGGCAGAGCTTCGGCCAGCAGGTGCCGGTACTTGGCGGCCCTGCTCGCTCCCGCCAGGCGGATGAAGCCACGGCGTCCGAGGCGATGCAGAGCGTCGCGAATCGTGTTCTCGTCGTAGTCGACGACGGGGTCGCGGTTGGTTGCCTGATTGCATGCCAGGCGCAGCGAGTTCAGCGAGAGCGGATAGTGATCGGGGGTCGTGCGCTGCTTCTCCAGCAGGCAGCCGAGCACCCTGATCTCCGTGTGGGAGAGGTCCATTGCTCAATCCTACGATCCCTGGGCGCTCCAGGCGGAGATCGGAGCGACGGTAAGCTCGACGAGTGAGCGAATCGACCGTGCGATGAGCAGCCAACCCTTCGGCGACGGGCGCCACGGAGAAGGGCGCCGTCGAGGCTCCCCACCGG
>JBAURN010000192.1:0-2835 GCA_049581225.1 Solirubrobacteraceae bacterium | reverse complement strand
GTCCCGCCCCGAGCGAGAGAGCGAACAACCGCGGCGAGCTGACGGCCTCGGTCGACGGCGTGTCTTTCCCCTACTGGCAGGAGCGCTTCGGCTGGCGCGGCATCGGCACGCGCAGCGACGTCGTGGCGGGTAGAGCCGTTACGACCGTGTTCTACGCGAACAGCGCCGGTCAACGCGTGGGCTACGCGATCGCGTCAGGACGAGCCCCGACGACCGCGGGAGGAGAGGTGGTACGCCGTTGGGGGGTGTCATATCGCGTGGTCGAGCACGGAGGAGCGACGGTCGTCACCTGGCAACGGGCCGGTCACCTGTGTGTGATGGCCGGACGCGGTGTGAGCGCCCGCACGCTCGTGAACCTCGCGAGCTGGGGCAGCGAGAAGGCGAAAAAGGCGTCGAACACAACGTGACCCGCAGTGGGGCTCGATCGTGGTGCATTGAGCGCCTTTCCGCCCGGTGACTACACCGACAGCGGCGAGCCGGCCCAACGCACGCCCTCGCTCACCGGCAGGACCGCCAGGGCGTCGGACAGCCGCTTGCCGTCGGGCGTGGTCAGCTCGAAGTCCAGCTCCAAGGCCGGCACCAGGACAAAGCGGCGCGAGAGGACCTGTTCGTGGGGCAAGATCATGCGCTCGTGCGAGACCTGGAGGTCGCCGAGCAAAAGAATGTCGATGTCGATCGCACGTGGCCCGTGGCGCACGCCACCTTCAACGCGGCCCAGCTCGCCCTCCAGGCGCTTGACCGAGTCGAGCAGGTCCAACGGCTCGAGCACGGTCTCGACGAGCACACACGCGTTCAGGAAGCTGGGCTGGTCGAGCACCTCGCCAACGGGGTCGGTGTCGTACACGGAAGATGCGGCGGTGACGCCCACGCCGACCGAGGGGAGTGCGTCGACGGCGCGCTGCAAATGGGCGCGACGATCGCCGACGTTGGATCCGAGGCCGAGCAAGCCCAGGCGCGGTGCTCGCACGCTCAACTGTCGACGCCGGGAATCGGCTCGATCGGGAGCTCGCCGTAGAGCGCTTGGAGATCGGATAGATCCTGTCTATCCTGCGGCCGTCCGGCCAGACGCTTGAAGCCCACGAGACTGGGCAGCGCCGCGATCCGCACTGCCTGACCCTCCCACACGTCCTCCACGGCGCGCTGAGCGACGGTGTCGTAATCGAGCGGAGGAAGTCCCCCGCGCAGGAGGTCGACGATGCCATGCCGGCTGTTCAGGCGTAGATGCTGCACGCCTTTCACCTCATCGAGGGTCAGCCGCTTGCCGTCGCGCAAGCGCGTCGCCTCGGCGCGGTCCAGGAAACGGAGGATCGCCTCGTCGGCTTCGGGGCCATCAGGCACCAGCAGATCGCTGTCCTTGGTCGCGCGAATATGACCGTGATAGATCACGCTGAAGCCTCCGATCACAACGAACTCGAGATCAGCCCTGCGAGCGTCAGCGACGACGCCCGCCAGATCAGGACCAGTAGGCTCGTCTTGGGGCATGACCGGCGCGTATTGAGGCGGCAAGCAGGGAGACCGCCTGCTGGGAGAGCTTCTGACCGACTTGCAGCCTCTGTGTGGGTGTGAGGGCCATGTTGCTCGCTCGAAGCTGCTCTGCCTCTTCACGATTCAGTTGAGCCCAGTCGGCCTCGTAGCCGGCCCGCAACGGCGGATTGGGATACTCGACCATAGTCCCTCATTCTACGCTCACGCCCGGCCCATGCCGTAATTCCTACGCTCCGCTGGCGCTCGGGAGTGGGCCCTCGCTGAGGCCTATCCGCCGGTGCAATCGCCGCAACGGCCGTGGCGCCCACCATGTCAAATCGCCCAAGCGCCCCATCAAGGCCGGCACCAGCAAGGCCCGCACGAACGTGGCGTCGATCGCGACCGCCAAAGGCACGCCAACCCCGAGTTGCTTGACGAAGAAGATGTGGGAGGTCGTGAACGCGCCCAGGGCCACACAGAACAGAAGCGCGGCGGCCGTCACCAGACGGCCTGTGCGCTCCAAGCCGTAGGCCACCGCATCGCGGGTCGCCATGCCACCGTCGTGGGCCTCCTTGATCCGCCCGAACAGGAATACGCCGTAGTCGGTGGACAGGGCGAAAGCGAGGATGAACAGCAAGACTAGATTGGACTCCTCGAGGCCCCCGATCGGGGTGAACCCGAACAGTCCGTCGAGGCGGCCGTCTTGGAAGATCAAGACGAGCAGGCCCGCTGCGACCGCCACCGTCAGGAGGTTCATCAGCAAAGCCAGGACCGGCAGGATGAGTGAACCGGTCATCAGGAACAGGAAGCCTGCGGTGACTGCGGCCAGGATCGCGAGGGCCAAAGGCATGTGCGCGGAGATTGCCGCCTTCTGGTCCACGAACCAAGCAGTGGCGCCACCCACGAGCAAACCCGGCGCTGGCCCGATTGTCCGCAGGTTCTTGACCAAAGCTTGGTTGGCGGGGGCGCCGTCGACGCCCTGTGGTTGCAGTTCGATCTCCCACACCCCCCGCCCGAGGTAGCGCGGGAGACCCTCGCCGGCCTGCGCGCCCGCAATCTGGCGGGCTTGGGCGGCAATGGCCGCGACGGGGGCTGTCACCGTGGAGGCGGCGGCAGCGGAAGCGGCGCCAGAGGGAGCAGAGCCGGCAGATCCCCCCACATCAGGCGTGACCGGACCCGCGGAGCGTGCCACGATCGTGATCGTCTGCGAGGCGTCCACCGGGAAACTGTGAGTCAACGTTTCCGCGACCTTGCGCGCTTCGGAGGAGGCCGGCAGCACGTGGGCGTCGGCGGGCGTCAGCTGTAGGCGCAGGGCCGGGACGGCGGCCACCAGGAGCAGGGCGGCGGTCGCCAGAGCGACCAGCCCGGGGC
>JBAURN010000191.1:0-7600 GCA_049581225.1 Solirubrobacteraceae bacterium | reverse complement strand
GCGTGACAGCGGTCGACGCGCCGACCCACCACTCTCGCCGCGCCGGCTCGCTGGCGGCGGCCACGATCGCCCGCGCGGCGACCTCCGGCTGATAGATCGGTGGCACCGGCTGCGGATGCCGGGGGAGCCGTGTACGCACCGTGTCGAACTGCGGCGTGTTCATCGCCGGCAACTGCACCATCGTCACCCGGACCCCGCTGCCCTCGTGCATCAGCTCGCAACGCAGCGACTCGGTGAACCCCTGGATCGCGTGCTTGCACGCACAATAAGGGCTCTGCAAAGGGATGCCACGATAGGCCAGCGCCGAGCCGACCTGCACGATCACACCACGATCCCGCGAGCGCATCCGCGAAAGCGCACACAACGTCCCATACACCACCCCGAGATACGTAACCTCAGTCACCCGTCGGAACTCATCGGCGGTGATCTCCCACGTGGGGGCGAACACGCTCGCCATCGCGTTGTTCACCCACACCCCGATCTCGCCGTGCTCCTCCAGCGTGCCCGCTGCCTCCTCGAGTGCCTGCGGGTCAGCGACATCGCATTCCAACACCACTGGGCGCCCGCCCAGCGACTGCACCTCAGACGCCGTGGCGGCCAAGGCTTCCTGGCCGCGGGCGATCAGCCCAACCGTCGCACCCTCACGCGCGAACGCCTGCGCGGTCGCGCGCCCTACACCCGAGCTCGCGCCCGTCACCGCCACGACCAACGGCTCCGAGCGCGACTGCCGATCGGCGGGAGTTGTCGAGACGCCCAGCACGAGGAGCTACGCGGATGCCTTTTGACGCATGAGAAAGCGCTCCCGCATCTCCCGGCCACCTGCCAGCACAGGGCCCGCGTAAGCGAACAGCCGTGCGTCGAATTCCTCATCGAGCATCCGCGTCAAATTGCGGGTGCGCACGTCAGCGGCGAGTTGTTCGCTGAACTTGAAGCCGCGCACCGTGTGCTCGCCCTGAAAATAGGCGAGACCGGCCTCGTTGCGGAGCACGGGACACTGAAACCGCTCAGCGTAGGCGGCGCTGTCACGGAAATGGTGTCGGCTGCTCAACACGATCTGCTGCGGGGGGCCCGCGTCCGCGATCGCATCGAGTCCCTCCTCGGGCTGCATCGGATCGAGCAACGTCCCGGACTCACACAAAAAACTGCTGTGAACCCGGCGTTCGATGCCTTCGTGGAAGGCGCTCCAGTGAACGACCCCTGGCAATATCTCCTCCATCGCGCTCTCTCCGCTATCCCGCCGGTGCGGGGACGGCAGACCCCTTCGCGGCGTCCGCGACGGTCAGCGGCCTGGCGATGTTCTCGAGGCTCTGCCTCTCGGCTTTCACGCCGAACACGAGCTCCGCGAGGCCCCCGAGGATCATCATCACCGCGCCGAGGCCGAGCGCGAGGAACACCTGCTCGTAACTTTCAGTATTGATCATGCGGCTGAACACCTGCGGGCCGATTATCCCGCCGATCCCGGTGCCGATCGCGTAGAACACGGCAATGCACAACGCGCGCGTCTCGAGCGGGAACACCTCGGAGACCGTCAGGTAGGCGGCGCTCGCCCCGGCGGAGGCGAAGAAGAACACCACGCAGCAGCACGCCGTGAAGCTGATGTCGTCGAGATGGTGACCCTTGAAGAGGAACGCGGTGACGATCAGCAGCGCGCCGGAGAGGATGTACGTGCCGGCGATCATCGGCTTGCGGCCGACCGTGTCGAACAGCGGGCTCAGCAGCAGCGCGCCGGCGAAGTTCCCCACGGCGAACGCGGCCAGGTAGTAAGGAACGTTGCCCGACGGCGTGTGGAAATACAGGCTCAGCAGGTTTCCGAAACCGAACAGGATCGAGTTGTACAAAAACGCCTGGCCGATGAACAGCGAAAGCCCGAGCATCGACCGGCGCGGATACAGACTGACGACCGAGCGGATGATCAACGGCAGCGGGATCGTCCTGCGCTGGCGGACCGTGAGCGGCTCCTCCTCCGGCTCCGAGAGCTCCTCGCCGGTCGACTCGCTGACCTGACGCTCGATGTCCGCCGTGATCTGCTCGGCCTCCTTCTCGCGGCAGTGGATGAATAGCCAACGCGGGCTCTCCGGCACGTTGCGGCGCACCAGCAGCACCGCTAGGCCGATTACCGCTCCGAGCACGAACGACAAGCGCCAGCCGACGTTGATCGGGAAGATCGCGGTGTTAAGCAGCACGACCGCGAGCAACGAGCCGCCGATCCCGCCGAGCCAGTAGCTGCCGTTGATCGAAACGTCCGCACGGCCACGCTGGCGTGCAGGGATCAACTCGTCAATCGCCGAGTTGATCGCGCTGTACTCGCCGCCGATGCCCATCCCGGTCAAGAAGCGGCACGCGAAGAACCAAGCCGGTGAGAACGTCAGCGCCGTCAGCACGGTACCGGTCAGGTAGATGCCGAGGGTCAGCATGAACAGTCGCTTGCGCCCGAAACGGTCCGTCAGTTGCCCAAACACGATCGCGCCGACGCAGGCGCCGGCGATGTAAAGCGACGCCGCCCAGCCCGACACGTCAGCAGCGGTCAACCCGGTGCCCGCACCCGTTTCTGAGATGCGGCTCGAAATCGAGCCGACGACGTTGACCTCGAGCCCATCGAGAATCCACGCCGTACCGAGACCGACAATCACCATCCAGTGGAAGCGCGACCACGGCAACCGATCGAGCCGCGCCGGAATCTTCGTCTCGATCGTACCCGCTTCTACACCATCGCTCATCACGTGCTCCTTGGCCGAAAGTCGCATCCGCCTCGACACCTACCCGACAGCCGGGCCCGCCAATCGCCGGGCCAGCCAGGCGCCAGAGTGAGAGATTCATTGTTCGCGGTGGTTGGCCCTGGGTAGACAGGCACTATGTATCCGGCGACGAAGTGCCTGAGGGAGCAGGTGCCCGAGACAGAGGAGCGACCATTGGAGCAGATCGGCGGCGACCTACTAAGTACAAGTCAACGGTCCGAGTGCAGGACCGCCCCCTGTTGACACCGTGGGACGTCACGCTGCAGCCGCGATCCTCGATGTCGATGGGACGCTCGTCGACACCAACTACCAGCACGCGCTTGCCTGGTATCGCGCGTTCCGCGACCACGAGATCATCCTCCCGATCTGGCGCCTTCACCGTCACATCGGCATGGGCGGCGACCAGCTAGTCGAGAAGGTCACCGACGCTGAGGTGGAGCACATGCTCGGCGATCAGATCCCGCTCACGCGAGAGCGAGCACTACAGCGAAATGATCGGCGAAGTCGAAGCCGTCAGCCAAGCCAGCGAGCTACTCAGCGACCTACGCGACCGCGGCCACACGGTCATCCTCGCAAGCTCCGCCAAGAAGCCCGAGATCGAGCACTACATCGACCTGCTCGGCGCGCGCCGGCTCGCCGACGGATGGACGAGCGCCAGCGACGTGCAAGCGACCAAGCCCCGGCCCGACCTCGTGAACGCTGCCCTGGAATGCGCGGACGCGCAACCGGAGCAGGCGGTGATGATCGGCGACACGCCCTGGGACGTCCAAGCAGCCCAGCGCGCCGGCGTGCAAACGCTCGCGGTGATGACCGGCGGCTTCTCAAAGAAGAGTTGTGCGAAGCAGGCGCCATCGATGTCTACGAGTCGGTTGCTGAGCTGCGCTCCTCACTCGAGCAGACAGTCCTGCGGGGCAAGCCATCCAGATCGTGAGCATCTCGCTCACTGGCGCACGCGAATGGTTCAGGCACGGTCGCTGGCATCCGCGAGCAACTCAAGTACCGCCTTCTCGACGCGAGCACGGACTCTCGCTTTGCCAAGATCCGGGCCAGCGCGACCGATTGCCTCAGCGATCGTCACCCCGTCCTGAAAACGGTCGATCACTCTCGGGTCCACATATGACGCACGACACACCGCAGGCGTATTACCCAAATACGCGGCAACCGTCTTGATTGCCTGTTTGACCTCCCGCTCACGCGCGGCCTTTCCTTTTACCTCCTCTGCGCCTGCCAGCGCGACTGCGGCGAGCACCGTCGCGTTCCAGGTACGAAAGTCCTTGGCGGTGAACTCCCCACCCAAGCACTGCTTCAGGTAGGCGTTCACCTCCTCGGCGGTCAGGTCCCTCCAGCCGTCGCTCGCGCGGTAGGCCAGCAACTGCGAGCCAGTGCGCCGCCGCTTGAGGGCCCCGACCATCACCAGCGCCTCGGGGTCGGCGATCGCCTGCACCCGCCGCTGCCCAGACTTCGCCGGGAAATCGAAGATCACCTCACGCTCCTCCACGGTCACGTGCTCGCGCAGCATCGTCGTCAACCCATAGGACTCGTTGCGCTCGGCGTAGTCCTCAGAGCCGATACGGAAGAACCCCAGATCAAGCAGCCGGACCGCCAACGCCAACACCCGCTGCTCGGTCAACTGCCCACCCGCGACCTGCCGCTCGCCGTTGGGTAGCTGCACGTCGCGAGCCACACGACGACGCAGCCGTGGTAGCGCCGCACCGAAGGCGATCATCGAGTCGAACTTGCGGCGGTCGCGGTGAGCCCGCCAACGCTCGTGGTAGAGGTACTGCTTGCGGCCCGCGGCGTCGACCCCAGTGGCTTGCAGGTGCCCAAGCGGGTCCATGCACACCCACACCTCCCGCCACGCCGGGGGGATCACGAGCTCCGCGATCCGCTTAAGCACCTCGGGATCGTCGACACGCCCTCCGTCGGGGTCGAGGTACTCAAAGCCACGGCCGCGTGCCCGGCGCACAATGCCCGGCGCCGCACAGTTACTACGCCTCAAGCGTGCGATCTCACCCCTCCAAGCATCATCCAAGCCATACCCGGCGCTCTAGCCATGCAACCGCCCCCGAGCGCGCCGGTTGCATCCGGCCGCGACGGGGTAAGCGACTACCGAAACAGTCAGCAACCGGAGGCCGCCATGTCAGCAACAAAGAGCAGCAACGGCATTCTCGCCGAGGACGCCCGTGAGGAGCGCGAGCGGATCGTGGAGATGCTCACCAAGGCGTACTGGATGGAGATCGAGACCGTGATGAGCTACCTCACCAATTCGGTGAACCCCGACGGGGTACGCGCCCAGGAGATCATCAAGTCCCTGCGCGAGGACATCCAAGAGGAGCTCGGGCACGCCACCCAGTTCGCCAACCGCATCAAGGAGCTCTACGGGATCGTCCCCGGCTCGATGGACTTCGCAGCCGAACAGTCCTACCTGCAGCCGCCCGAGCATCAAACTGACATCGTGCACGTCATCAACGGCGTGATCGAGGCAGAGACCGGCGCGATCGACTTCTACAACGAGATCATCGAGGCGACCGAGGAGACCGATCCCGTCACCAACGACATGGTGATCGCGATCCTCCACGACGAGGAGGGCCACCGCCGCCTGTTCGAGGGATTCCTGCGCGAGTACCAAGACCAGCCATGAGCAGCACGACTGCCACTGGCATGGCCACCACAGAGGCGAGCGCCCAGGCACAGCCACGACACGCCTTGAGCTTCACCTTCGACGACGGCCCCGACGAGACGTGGACGCCGCGCGTGCTAGAGCAGCTCGCCCGCTGCGAAGTCACGGCGACCTTCTTCATGGTCGGCGAACGAGTACGCGCCCACCCCGACCTCGCCCGCACCGTGATGGCCGCCGGCCACGAGATCCAGCTGCACTGTGACCGTCACATCCGCCACACCGAGCTCACCGAAGCAGAGCTACAGCTCGACATCGAACTGGCGCTCGACGCCCTGGCCACAGTGGACGTGAGCCCGCAGCTCTGGCGGGCCCCGTGGGGAATCTGCACCGACGCGAGCGTTCGAGCAGCCGCCCAGGTTGGCCTGCAGCTCGTGCGCTGGTCAATCGACACGCACGACTGGCGCGGCGATCAGCCACACCACATGCTCGCCGATATCCACGACCAGCTCGCTGACGGTGGGGCGGTGTTGATGCACGACGCAATCGGGCCCGGAGCACTACGTGCCGGCTGCCAGAACACCGTTGCGCTGCTACCAGCGCTCGCCGCTGCCGCCCGCGCCGACGGTCTCGCGCTCGCCCCGATGCAACACCCAGCGATCAGCCCGCCAGCGATCGAGGTGCCAGCGTGAGCGTCCAACAGCTACCCCCGCGAGCCTCCACCGCACGACTCAAGGATGCGCTCGCGCGCATCGCCCAGCGCGCCATCGAGCTCGATCGCCAACCACGGTTCCCCACGGAGAACTTCGCCGACCTTCTCGCCGCCGGTGCACTCACACCCCCGCCCGATGGACTGGTGGGCGAAGCGCGGCTCGTGCGGGCGGTGGCCGCCGCCGACGCCTCGACCGCGCGCATCCTCGACGGACACCTCAACGGCATCGAGCGGCTGACCCTCGCCGCCCCCGAGCCGCTGCGCTCCACCGAGCTCACCCAGATACAGGACGGCGAGCTGCTGCTGGGCGTATGGGGCGCAGACCCAGCCGCCGGCGAGGGGCCACCCGCCCGGCTCGAGCACACCAACGGACAGCCGGTACTGCGCGGCGTCAAGACCTTCTGCTCGGGCGCCGGCGGCGTTCAGCGCGCGCTCATCCTCGCCGCAGACCACGACGGCTCCCGCCGCCTCGTCTACCTCGACACCACCAGCAGCCAGATCAGCATCGACCGCGGCTGGTATCAAGCATCCGGGCTGCGCGCCTCAGAGAGCCACCGCGTCGAGTTCCACGACACACCCATCCTCGCGGTCCTCGGCGGCCCCGGCGAGCTATCACGCGAGCCCTACTTCTCCCGCGACGGCATCCGCACCTCCGCCACTTGGGCCGGGCTCGCCGACAGCATCATGCGCGAGACCCTCAGCGCGCTCGACCCCGACCGAACCGACGCGGTACAAGCCCACGTGCTCGGCAGGATGCGCGTCGCGCAAAGCACGATCGACCGCTGGCTCGCGCACACCACTCACAGCCTCAACCAGCCAGATGATCCGCGACCCGAGCTCGACCCGGCCGTGCTCGCCCTGGAATGCCGCATCGTCCTCACGGACGCCGCCCGACTGATCTCGACCCAGGCGGCACAGGTCTGCGGGTCACGGGCACTGATCGGCGCGAGCACCCTAGACCGCGCCCGCCGCGACCTCGACCTGTTCCTCCTGCAGCATCGGCTGGACCCCAAGATCGCAAAGCTCGGCACGCACACGCTCACCACGGAGGGAGCATGAGCGCCACCGCCGACCTCGCGCGCTTCGAGCTTCTCTACCAGCAAAGCCCCGACCCCTGGGGCTACCGCACCAGCAGCTACGAGCAAGAAAAGTACGCGGCGACGCTCGCAGCGCTGCCGAAGCAAACCCACGGCGTGGCCCTGGAGGTTGGCTGCTCGATCGGCGTGTTCACCGGCCAGCTCGCCGCGCGCTGCCAGCACGTCGTCGCGATTGACTTCTCCCTCAGTGCCCTGGAGCTCGCCCGCCGCAACCTGCAAAGTGTCAGCAACGTCGATCTGTTGCGCGCCAGCTTTCCCGAGGAAACCCCTCCTGGCTCATGGGATCTGATCGTCTGCTCAGAGGTCCTCTACTACCTACAGCCGCCAGCGCTCGCGGACGCGATCGGCTGGATCAAGACACAGCTCAGCTTTGGTGCGAGCGTGCTCACTGTCAGCTGGCGCGGCATTGGGCGCGACGAGCCGCTGACCGGCGATGAGC
>JBAURN010000190.1:0-4043 GCA_049581225.1 Solirubrobacteraceae bacterium | reverse complement strand
CCTCAAGAGCACGCTCTCACGCCGACGGCCCAAGCCGAACCGTGCGAGCCACGCGCCTGCAGTCGAAGTCGTCGCCGATCGTGACGACGATCACGCGCATTGTGGGCGTCGTGCCTACCGCTATTTGGGTTCTCCTCGGCGCGCTGTGTGCGGTTGCCCTCGCATTCGGCCTGCGCGCGGTCCTCGTCGCGGTGCGTGCTCGACGGCTGGAGCGCCAGCGCGGAGAACTGCTCGAGGATGTGGGCCTGCTGCAGGCCGCCTTGCTGCCGGTCCCGCCCGCACGACTCGGTCCAGTCGGCACCTCGGTCGCCTATCGGCCCGCCGACGGTCCTGGAGCGGGCGGTGACTTCTATGACGTGTTTGCGCTCGAAGACGGCAAGCTTGGAGTCATCCTGGGTGACGTCTCCGGCCACGGACGGCAGGCATTGCCCCACACCGCGCTGGTGCGATTCACGCTGCGCGCCTACCTCGAGGCGGGCTTGCCTCCGCGCGATGCGCTCCGTACCGCCGGAACGGTGCTGGAGCGCCAGCTCGGTGGGTCCTTTGCCACGGTCGTGGTGGCCACCTATCAACCGCGCTCGCGCACGCTCACCTACTCCGCGGCCGGTCACCCGCCACCCGTTGTGCTCGGGCCAGAGCCTGTTCCCACGGTCGTCGTCTGCTCGGCGCCCCCGATCGGAGCCGGGATGCGCACCGGGACGCGCCAAACGGTGATTTCGGTGCCTGGCCTCTCTCGGGTCTGCTTCTATACCGATGGCTTGACCGAGGCCCGGGTTGGGGGCGAGCTGTACGGTCCCGAGCGGCTCACCACAGCGCTTGTCGAACTGGGAGGAGGGGCGGCGGCTTCAGATGTGCTGGCTCGAGTTGTCGAGCAAACCACCCTTCGCCCCGATGACATGGCCGTCTGTCTGTTGAACATCGAGGGCGGCCCTCACGAGCCGTCGATCCTGGTTGAGGAAATCGAGCTCGATCGCGAGGAGGCCACCAGCGACCGTGTCGAGCGGTTCCTGCTCGCCTGTGGACTGGAACACGGCGAGCTTGCCGCTCTGACCGCCTCCGTTCAGGCTGTCGCCGGTAGCGAGGGCACCGTCCTCATGCAGTTGCGGGCCGCCCCGGGATCGCCAGAAATTACGCTGCTGCGCGACAACATCGCGCTGCTCCACCCGGTCCACGCAAGGCGAGCCGCGCTGGGGGGTTTGCGATGAGGCCGGCGTCCACGCTCACCTTCAATGTGGTGGTCGCGCCGGGGGATTCGCGATGAGTTCGGCGCTCACGCTCGCTCCCGATGCGGCCATCGTGTTGGGGCTCGCCTCCACGGCCATGCCTTTTGCCCGCACGCCCGGGGAGGCTGTCGAGCGCTGGCTTCGGGCGCTGCGCTCCAATGGCCAGGCCGGCGTCGTCCTGCAGTCGCTCGGCGTAAGCGAGGGCGCCACTGAGGTGAGCGAAGGTCCGGATGGCCGGGTGGAGGTCGATCGTCGGGAAGCCCCAAGCGACGCCGTCGCACGGGTCGCCGAGCGGGCGGCCCAGCTCGCACGCGAGCGCGGCGCCGGCGGGATCGCGACCACGGACCTGTTGAGAGCGGTGATGTGTGTGTACGGGCCCGATTTCGACCGTGTGCTTCGAGCGCACGGCACCGATCGACACCAACTCATCACGCGGCTCTCCGCCTGCTGATTCCTCCACGCTCGGGTGGCTGATCGCCTCCGCCCGCCTCCCCGCCGCACGCCTGCCCGCGCTAGCGTCGCTGCCCTGATCGGCGATCGCCCGATCCTTGCGACCGGGCGCCTCAGCGGAACGTTTCGCTGGTCTTGTGGGTGGCTTCGCCGCTCGCGTCCAAGACTCTCAGGCTGAAGTAGTAGTCGCCGGGCTTGGGCGGCACCGGCGCCCAGAAGTTTCCGGCCACCCCGATCGATTCGCTGGAGGGCACGATCTGCTTGACCACAACTTTGCGCCACCAAGTTTTGGGCAAAGGCCGTCCCGACTCGTCAAGCGTCCATTCCAACTTCATCAGCTCGCCTTCGTATCCCACGAAGTGAATCGCATAGTCCACGGTCACTCCCACCGGTTGTGGCTTGGCTTCGTAGAGCTCGATCCTCGATTCACGGAATGCCGCGGCCACCACTCGCGCGGCTTGGGCCAGGTTGGAGGAGTAGTCGGCCAGCGCCTTGTCCACAGTCGGCGCCAAAGCGCACCCGGCGCCGCAATGGGCCGGCACGCTGTTTGCCAGCGTCGCCCCTTCTGCCTCGCTCGCCGCCATCGTGAGCGCTCGGTCGGGAGGCCTCGGAGCGAGGGTCGATACCACCGCGTCCCCGAAAGCCGGGTCGTTCCCTTCAAAAGAGGCGTCGCTGCGCCCATAGGCGCCGCTCAGCCTGGTCGCCTGCCTGCGCAGGATCGCCCTGGCCTCGCGTAGCACCGCGTCGACACGCTTTGTGGGCACCCCCGTCCCGACTACCACCTTGGCGGCGCCCTCCTTATGAAAGGACTTCGCCGGCGCCGCCGGCTCCTCGCTTGTCCGGGTTGCGGGGCCGCCTCCGTGACTTACACCGCTATTGCCTTGCGCGCCTTTGTTTTTAGGGGGAACGACCACCACTTCTTCTGCTTCCTCTTCACGCTTGATCGCGACTTCTTCCTTGGCCCTCAGCTTCGCTTCTTCCTTGGCTTCGGCTTCTTCCTTGATTTTTTTGGCGGCTTCCTTTGCCTTGACTTCCCGCTTGCGCACTTCTTCCTCGACCGTCTTTTCGTGCGCTTCCTTTTCTTCCTTTTCCTTCGTCCGCTTCGCTTCCAGTTCTTCGGTGTTTTCTTTAACCGTTTCGGTGCCCGTGGTCTGAGTTAGGTTGCCGGGTTCTTCCGTGGTCGAGGTCGCGGCGCTCGCGTCGGCCACAAGCATGTATTTGAGCTCGACTGCCCCCCGATCGGAGGCATTGCTGGACGACGCCGGTTGGTTGTCGTATTCGTATTGCGCCAACACCACGTTCGGATCCACCTTGGCTTCCTCAAAGCTCGCGTCCACAGCGGGCTTCGGGCCAGGCCCCTTCGGCAGAATCATGCTGGCCACCGCCACGATCGCCACCACCGCCCCCGCAAGTCCGCCCAAGGCCAGGATCGCCCCCTTCGTGCTGACGCCCAAATCCGCGATCACTTTCCACACCCGCGTGTGCCATCGCTGCCGCTCCCCGGCCGAAGCCTCCTTTGCAGGCGCGTGCCTCCGCGAGCGCTTGCGCGCATGTTTGTCGCGCGTACTCATTTCCGTTTGCTGGCCGGCATGATGCTCTCGGATCAGCGCCCCGCTCGACTGGTTGTCTAGCCGTCCCCCCTTGCCCGTCGCGCCGGGGATAGCAGGTGCAGACTATCGGAACTCTACGGTGGGGTCAACTTCAGCGAGCCAGGCGCAGCGTGACCCCGAGCAAGGCTTGGGCGTGCTCGACGACGACAGCTCCACCCAAAAGCGGTGTGAAGACGCGTCCCGCGATCGTCAAGTCCATCGGTTCGCAGGGGGAGACCGGCCCGCTCGCCGAGGCAGGCTCCCTCGCTTGAGCCAAAGCGGGGCCGCCGGTGGCCGCCCGGAAGGTGAAAGTCACGGTGCGTGGATCGACCGGAATGTTGGGGCAAGCGATCGCGATTGGTTGCGCGGTCGGCAGGCGGTCGATCGCCCTCGCGATCCTCTTGACCTTGACCCTGTCGGTAACGGCGAGCGACAGAGAAGGATGGGCATGGGGTCGCGCCACAGACACATCCAGCACACGCGCCCCCGAAGGAATCCGCTCGGAGGCCGGCTTCGGGATGTCCCACATGTCCGCCGCGTCGACCCTGATCGCGGTGGAGCCCGTACCCAAAGCCACCAGCACCACCGATACAGAGCGAGCGTAAAGCACCGACGGAACCGGCGGCCACACGAATCCCAGCGACCACGACGTCGTGACTCCGCCTCTGCCGCCGCTCCCCGAGCTCTGGAGCTGCGAGCCGGGCGGCGCATGGGCTTCGAGGAAAGCCAGCGTCTCGTGCGCGTCGGCGGGAACGATCCAGAACGCATGACGGTCGACAAC
>JBAURN010000189.1:0-5304 GCA_049581225.1 Solirubrobacteraceae bacterium | reverse complement strand
CCCCAGCCTCGACCGCAGCGCGTAGCCCGCCCCGGCCTCGGCCCGGTGACCTCAGCCGGGCGCCCATCGACGACGTGTCCTAAAGGTTCGGGGAGCGCGGCCGATCACGGGGACGGTCTATGGCTCTCGTCGATTCGACCCAGCAGCTGCTCGAGGCGGCGATGCGCGGCTCCTGGCAGCGCCAGACGGCGCTGACCAACAACGTCGCCAACGCCGACACGCCCGGCTACGAGCGCGAGGAAGTCAACTTCGAGTCGGCCTTGCAGGGGGCGATGAGCAGCGGCGAAAGCCCTGAAGCGATCCAGTTCCAGACCGAAGTCCAGCCTGAAGAGGTGGGACCCAACGGGACCGCGGTGAGCGTGGACCAGGAATCGACCAAGCTGGCCGAAAACGGGCTCGACTACCAGGCCCTGGTGCAGGTGGCGGGTGCCCGCAACAGCATCGTCACGACCGCGATCGGGCCGGCCTGATGGGCGTCGCGGCGACGATCGATCGGCCGGCCGACGGCTCGAAGCGAGCGGGCGCCTGATGGGCATCTTCGAAGCGATCGGGATCGCCGGCAGCGGACTGACGGCCGAGCGCATCAGGATGGACGTGACCGCCGAGAACCTGGCCAACGCGGAAACCACGAAGACCGCGAGCGGCCAGCCCTACCAGCGCCAGGAGGTGGTCCTGACGCAGACCGGCGAAGGCGGCTTCAGCGGGGCCCTGTCCGGCGCCCTGCAACAGAACCGGCCCGGCAGCCCGCCCCCCGGGGGCGTTGAGGTCGCGGGGATCGTGAGCGACGCGACGCCCGACCAAGAGGTCTATGACCCGGGCAACCCCGAAGCCAACGCGCAGGGCTACGTGAAGATGCCGAACATCAGCACAGTCACCGAAAACACCGACCTGATCTCCGAGTCGCAGTCCTACCAGTCCGACGTGACCGCGATGCAGACCGCCAAGGCGATGTTCACGACCACCTTGGGGCTGTTGAAATGATCGTGCCCGCGGTCGGCGGTCTCGCCGGGAAACTGTCCGAAACCGCGATCAAAAGCGCCGCCGTCCCACAGGCCAACGGCCTCGGCCAAGCCGGCCAAGGCTCTCTTTCCAGCGGCGGCCTCGAAGGCGCCGGCGGACTGGAAGGCGCCGGCGGACTGGAAGGCGCCAGTGGCCTCGAAGGCGCGGGCGCCACCAACGGGATCGAAGGCACGAGCGGCCTTCAGGGCACAAGCGGCCTCGAAGGGATCGGTGGCATCGAAGGGACCGGCGGAGCCCAGTCGCCCAGCTTCGGCAACGCGCTCACCAGCGCGATCTCCTCCCTGGAAGGCACCCAGCAGAGCGCGGCCAGCGCTGCCCAATCGCTGGCCACCGGGACCGCCACCGACCCTGAGAGCGCGGTCGTGACGGTGCAAGATGCCCAGATGGCGATGGACCTGGCGTCCACGCTCAGGACCAAGGCCGTCGAAGCCGCCCAGAACATCTTCCAAACCCAGGTCTGAGCGGGTCTGAGCGGTGCCGCCCTTGAACCAGCTCGCCTCCAGGCTCACCACGCGTGGCTGGCTGATCGCCGGCGGCGCCGCGGTGGGGGCGATCCTGTTCATCTACATCTTCCTGCACATGGTCTCGGCCCCCAGCTACTCCACGCTGGTGAGCGGCCTGGACCCTTCGCAGACCGGCAAGATGACAAGCACGCTGAGCGAGCACGGCGTCAAATACGAGCTGCAGAACAACGGCACCGCGATCGCCGTGCAATCCAACCAGAGCGCCGAAGCGCGCGTCGCGCTGGCCGGATCGGGACAGCTGGGCAACACCCAACCGGACTTCTCGCTGTTTGAAAAACAGAACCTAGGCGAAAGCAACTTCCAGCAACAGGTCACCTATCAACGCGCCCTGCAAGGCCAACTGGCCGAGACGATCGACTCGGTGCAGGGCGTCTCGGGCGCCGAGGTCGAGCTGGTGCTGCCGAGCTCCCAGAGCCAGGTCTTCGGCGAAAGCCAAGGCGCCTCCTCGGCGGCGGTCCTGCTGTCGGGCACCACCAGCCTGCCACCCAATTCGGTCAAGGGCATTGCCCAACTGGTGGCCTCCAGCGTGCCCGGCCTGGAACTCGGCAAGGTCACGATCACCGACGGCTCAGGCGAGCTTTTGTGGCCACAGGCATCGGGCAACGCGGGCGGCTCGGGCAACAGCGTGCAGGAAACCGAGCAGCGCTACGACCAGAGCACCGAGGCCAGCCTCGACGCGATGCTCGCCCAAACCCTGGGGCCAGGCAAGGCCCAGGTGTTGGTGTACGCCAACATGAACGTCAACCAGACGACCCAGACCCAATTGACCTACGGCAAGGCCGGCGTGCCCCTGCAGCAGAGCAAGGACATCGAGACCTTGACCGGCAACGGAGCGAGCGCGGGCGCGGCCACGGGCACCGCCAACGTGCCGGCGGCGGCCCAGGGCAGTGGCAAGTCCAACTACAAGCACGAAACGACGAGCTCCACGCTCGGCGTGAGCAAGACCGTCACCCACTCCACGATCGCCCCGGGCACGGTCGAAAGTCAGCACGTTTCGGTCCTGCTCGACCATACCGTCCCCGCGGCCTCGGTGCCGGCGATCCGCGAAGCGGTCACCAACGCCGCCGGCATCCAAACCAAGCGCGGCGACACGATCTCGATCGGCCAAATCGCTTTCGCCAGCCCCACCACGGCCGCAAGCAGCTCGACCAGCAGCATGCTCGGCTACGTCAAGTACGCGCTGCTCGGCATTGGGGCACTGGCGCTGCTGTTCTTCATCACCAGATCCCTCAGACGCCGCGAAAGCGAGCCGATCGAGGAACCCGTGTGGCTGCGCCAGCTGGAGACGCCAATGCGCTTGTCCGACCTGCGCGGCGAGGGCGCCCCCCAGCCGACGCCGGCCCTGGCTGGCGTGGCGCCTGGCGGGGGCGGGAATGGGCACGGCAATGGCAACGGGAACGGCAGCAACGGCGGGGGGAACGGAAACGGGAGCGGCGACCAGCTGCGCAAGCAGATAGAGGAGCTTGCCGACAACGACCCCGATAAGGTCGCCCAGCAGCTGCGCACCTGGATGCAGGAGGACTGAGATGGGCTCGAGCTGGAGCGCCCGAGGGGCCGCCGGGGGCAGCCGAGACGTCGCCTGGAGCACCCTGGACTCCCCCTGGAGCGCGCCACGCCTCCCTGCCGGGAGAGCGCGCTAGATGCCGGGCGAGCCGGCCATACAAGCGCTGCCGGAGTCCACTCCCGAGCACCTGCCCGGCGCACAGAAGGCGGCGGTTCTGATGGCCGCCTTGGGCTCCGAGCGAGCGGCGAGCGTGATGAAGCGCTTGGAGGACGAGGAGATCGAGAGCCTCTCCCACGAGATGGCCAGGCTCAGCTCGGTCGGCGTGGAGACGACCGACTCGATCTTCAGCGAACTGGCGACCGGCAGCGGTGGAGCCGGGAACGTGAGCGGCGGCGTGGACTACGCACGCGTTGTGATCGAGCGCGCGCTCGGGCCCGAGCGCGCCGCGGACCTGTTGGGACGCTTGACCGGCGGCGCCGACTCGAGGCCCTTCGAGTTCCTGCACAGAGTGCCCGCGGAGCGCATCGCGGGCCTGTTGCGGGGCGAGTCGCCGCAGACGACCGCACTGGTTTTGGCCAGCCTGCATTCGACCCTGGCGGCCGGAGTGCTGGCGCTGCTGCCCGAAACCGAGCAGCCGGACATCGCGCTGCGGATCGCCCGCATGGGTCACGCCAACACCAAGGTGATCCAGCAAGTCGAGGCCGTCATCCGCCAAAAGCTGGGCGCCGTGGTCGAGCGCAAGTACTCGGCAAAGGGCGGCGCCAAGGCCCTTGCGGGCATCCTCAACCACGCCGACCGCTCGACCGAGCGCAACGTGCTCGAGCGCCTGGCGGGCGCCGACGAGGCGCTCGCCGCCCAGGTCAGGGGGATGCTGTTCGTGTTCGAGGACATCGCCAAGCTCGACGAGCGCGCGATCCAGCAGGTTCTGCGCGAGGTCGACCAGAAGGACCTCGTGCTCGCACTCAGGGGAGCCCCCGAGAACGTGACGGACGCGGTGCTCACGAACATGTCCGAGCGCGGCGCCGCGATGCTCAAGGAGGAGATGGAGATCCAGCAGCCCCAGCGCCAGCGCGATGTGGACGAGGCCCAGAGCAGGATCGTGACCGTGGTGCGCAAACTCGACGAGGCCGGCACGATCGTGATCGCCGGCGAGCAGGACGAGGACGAGGGCGAAGCGGTTGTTTGAGCAGAGAACGAAGCGATTGCTTGAGGTAGAGAGCGTTGTCTGAGACGGCGGTTGGCTACGACTTCGAGCAGCTCGAGCCCTCCGCGCCGCCAGCTCGCCAAGATCCGCGACGCATAGTCGCGCAGGCCCTCGCCGAAGCCGACCGAGTGCGCGCCGAGGCGCACGCCGCGGGCTATGCCGACGGTCGCGACGCGGGCCACCAGGAGGGCGCCGCCGACACCGCTCGACTGCTGAGCGCCCTCGGCGAAGCCGTCGCGGGCATCGAGGCTTCAAAGTGCGAAGTGGTCGAAGCGGTCGAACGCGACGCCATCGACCTGGGGCTGCGCTTGGCCGAGAAGGTGGTCGGGGGCATCGTCGAGCTGCGACCCGAGCTGATCGCGGAGGCGCTCAGTGGAGCTTTGGCGCGGATCGCCGAGCGCCACCGGATCGCGGTGCTCGTCAACCCGTCCGATCTGGATTTGGTCAAGGACGCGATCGCCGAGCAGGCAAGGATAAGTGGCGTCGAGCACTGCGAAGTGCGCTCGGACGAGCGCGTCGCCTCCGGCGCAGCGATCGTGGCGACCGAGCAGGGCGAGATCGACGCAAGCGTGTGGACGCAGCTGGAGCGAGCCAGGGAGATCGTCGCAGCATCTTTGGCCGGTGCCCGCGCGGCGTGAAGGAGCAGGCGATGCATTCGGTTTTGGGGAACCCCTCGCGCGCACACGCACGCACACGCGCGCGAGAGACGCCCCTGTCGGATGACACCCAAGCCTCCCCCGGCGCCCTGCTCGCCACAGCCACCCAAGCCTTGGGCGAGGCCGACCTGGCCAGACGCCACGGCAGCGTGCGCAACCTGATCGGCCTGATCATCGAGGCCACCGGCCTGCAGGCCGAGGTGGGCGAGGTCTGCTCGATCGGGGGCAACGACTCCGGGGAAGGGGGCATACCCGCCGAGGTGGTCGGCTTCCGCGACGGGCGCACCCTGCTGATGGGCCTGGGCGAGATGCACGGCATCGGGCCCGGCACACGCGTCTTGGCCAGCGGCGCGCCGTTTCGCGTCTCCGTAGGGCCCGAGCTGCTCGGGCGCGTCG
>JBAURN010000188.1:0-2264 GCA_049581225.1 Solirubrobacteraceae bacterium | reverse complement strand
GGGTGGCGGTTAGATGGGTCCCGTGATCCACGTGCACGGAGTCTCGAAGATCTTCGAACTGGGTCAGATCCGCGTACAGGCCCTGCGCGATGTGTCCCTGCGAATCGAGACGGGCGACTTGGTCGGGATCATGGGCAGCTCGGGCAGCGGCAAGAGCACCCTCATGAACATCCTGGGCTGCCTGGACGTACCGACCAGCGGTCGCTACGAGATCGACGGTGTGAATGTGCGTGACATGGACGAGGACGACCTGGCCGACCTGCGCAACCGCAAGATCGGCTTCGTCTTTCAGAGCTTCAACCTGGTGCCTCGCACGAGCGCGATCGACAACGTCGAGCTGCCGCTCGCCTATGCCGGCTTGAACCGCGGCGAGCGCCGACGCAGGGCGGAAGCGGCCCTCAAGTCGATGGGCATGGGCAACCGTATGCACCACCAGCCCTCCGAGCTGTCCGGGGGCCAACAGCAGCGGGTGGCGGTGGCGCGCGCGATCGTCACCAACCCTTCGCTGATCTTGGCCGACGAGCCGACGGGGAACCTCGACTCGCACTCCACCGAAGACGTGTTGCGCATTTTCAGCCATCTCAACGAAGAAGGACGCACCGTCGTCTTGATCACCCACGAGCCCGATGTCGCCGCGCAGACCAAGCGTGTCGTTCGCTTGAGCGATGGCGAGATCGTCGAGGACGAGCGCACCTTGGGCGTGCACGATGCTCCGCCGGTCGTGCACGCCCAGAAGTCCTCCCATCCATTGAGGCACGGCACCGTGGGGGCAAGCCAATGATTGGGCCCGGAACGCTGCGAATCGCTTGGAGCGGCATCACAACGAACAAGCTGCGCTCGGGGTTGACGATCCTCGGCATGACAATCGGCGTGGCATCGGTCATCGTGCTGATCGCCGTGGGCAACGGCTCCTCGCAGGCCGTCCAGTCGCGCATTCAGAGCTTGGGAACCAACGTTCTGATCGTGATGCCCAGCGGCGGCGGCTTTCGCCTTGGCCCGCGCGCGAGCACGGGGACCGGCGTGTCCTTGACCAAGCAGGACGCCGAAGCCCTGCAAAATCCGAGCCTCGCCCCCGACGTCAAGAGCGCCTCGCCGGTCGTCAACGCAAATGGCGTGACGCTCGTGTCGGGCAGCTCCAGCTACGAACCGTCCTCATTCGTGGGCACCACCCCTTCCTACCTGAGCGCGCACAACTACAAAATCGCCGAAGGCTCTTCCTTCACCGAAGCGGACGTGAGCTCTCACAAGCGTGTGGTGGTCGTGGGCCAAAGCGTGGTCGAAGAACTGTTCGCGGGACAGAGCGCCGTGGGACAGACGATCAAGGTGAACGGCAGCAACTTCGAAGTCATCGGCGTCCTCGCCTCCAAGGGTACGAGCGGCGTCACCAACGAGGATGACGTGGCGATGGCGCCGATCACCACCACCCAGAGCACCCTGAGTGGCGTCGGACCGATCGATTCGATCACCGTACAGGCCACGTCGGAGTCATCGCTGAACGCTGCCGAAGCGCAGGTAAGCACGATCATCGAGGAACGCCACAAAATCACCGACACCGCAGAACCGGGCTTTCAGGTGCTCAATCAAGGCTCGCTACTGGAAACGTCCAATTCCACCAGCAGCGTGTTCACGACGCTGCTCGGCGAGGTCGCGGCGATCTCCCTACTGGTGGGCGGCATCGGCGTCATGAACATCATGCTTGTGAGCGTCACCGAGCGCACCCGTGAGATCGGCATCCGAAAGGCGATCGGAGCGCGGCGCAGCGACATCCTGACCCAATTTTTGAGCGAGGCCGTGCTTGTCTCGCTGATCGGCGGCTTCGCCGGGGTCTTGCTCGGCGTGGTCGGCAGCCAGTTTGAAATCGCGGGCGTGCACCCCGAGATCGCCACCTACTCGATCTTCCTGGCGTTTGGCGCCGCAGCCCTGTCGGGCCTGTTCTTCGGCACCTACCCGGCCGCCCGCGCAGCCTCGCTCAGACCGATAGAGGCGCTGCGCTTTGAGTGATAGTCCTTCCCCCCACGAGGAGTCCGAGATGTCTACTGAGCAAGCCACAATCGAGGAGCAGGAACAATGGCTGGAGGAACCGGTCGAGCCGGGGTTGCCTCGGCGCCCGCGCCGGCGGCTTTTGACTCCAGTCCCGCTTGCTTTGACCGGAGTGCTCTTGGTCGCCTGCGGTTTTATCGGCGGGGTGCTGGTTGAGAAGGGCCAGAATCCTTCGAGCTCCTCCGCCGGCGGAACATCCGGCTTGGCTTCGCGCTTCGCCGCGT
>JBAURN010000187.1:0-5232 GCA_049581225.1 Solirubrobacteraceae bacterium | reverse complement strand
GGCGGGGCCGGATGCCCCGCACCCTCGGGCCTTGGGGACCGGTGGGCTGCGCGGATGCGACCCAAAATACCGGCCCCTGCTTGTTGCGTTCCGTCCGCATCATGTGGGAACGTGTGTTCGATGAAGCCAGTCAAGGATGACCTTCAAGGCAAGAGCGATCTCGTCGATGCGTTGCTTTCCATGGGCGAGACCAAGCTCGGCATCCAGGCCACAACGTCTATCGGCTATGACCCCCAGGCTCTCGGCTTGATGGCGGTAGCCGTCGCCCTCGCCGGCGTGAATGTCGCGCTAATGGGTGCGCTGGGCGTTCTGTGGTGGTTGCCGCTCGGTGGGCTCTCGGCCTCTCTCGCAATCGGTGTCGCGGCGCTCTCGCAGCCTGAGATCGAGACCGGCCAGAATCTGTCCTTGGCTCTTGCCGCGGACAAACCCGACGCCGAGTGTCGACTATTGGTTAGGAGCGTCGCGGACGCGATCGACCGCAATGCCGGACTGTTGTCCGGTAAGCGTGTGCTGGTAACACGGGCAACCGCGCTGATAGGGCTCGCGTTTGCTCTGTTCGGTGTAGGGCAGTTTGTTCCCGTTCTCTACGATCTGGCTACCGTGCTGTTCACGTAGCAGGTTAGGATGAATCAATGACACGCAGAACCAAACGCTCGCGGACTCTGCACGTAGACGATGATCGCGGCCCGGATAGCAGGACCAAGCGGATACCCGTCGAGCAGGCCGACTTGAAGATCACTCAAGATGTAAACCCATCCGGCCTGGGACTCATGCCTCGCTGGATGGCAGAACGCATCGCCCAAGCAGTCTCGGGTCACGCCTCGAAGCACGCGTAAGGCTTGTCCCCTTGCCCCATCCCGCCCCGGCCTCCAACACGCCCACTTCGCCGAACGGCGCTGCGGCTGTAGAGGCGCCGCCGGTGCCTTCGCCGGGCGGCTGAAGCGGGGTCCGGAGGCGTGCGAGGAGCCGATCGCGGTGCTCCGGCGGTTCTGGACTCGTTGCGCTCCCACTATGAGAGAGAAGCACCGCCGCGCGGCTACGAGAGACGCTTGGCAGTCATCCATATGGGCCTATCTGTCTTCTCTACTCGGGCGGCAGCGCGAGCGATGGCCCTGAAGTGGCCGATGATTGGGACGTTCGTCGCCGAATTGAACCTCGGGCCCGAGCATGGTTTCTGCGTCGCCGATACGGGCCAGCGGGGGCATTTCACGCTGTGGGGTCGTCCTCTGCAGCTGCTCGACTCAATTGCCGATATCGTTCATGTGGAGGCATGAATCGTGGATTACGCGATATTTGATAGCACCGGCAATCTGATCGAGTCCTTTGAGGACGAGCAGTCCGCGCGCGAGGCCCTCGATCGCATCGTGGCAGGCGAGCCCGAGGCGGCTGAGCATGTCGCGCTGTTCGTCTGTGGCGAGGACGGAATGTCAGTAGGCGATCCGATCTTCGCTCGCACAGTATCGGTCGTTCGCTGACACGGCCGGCGGAGCGCGCCGCCGCCGAACTCTGCTTGGTGTGATCGCGAACGGTTTCAAGTCCGGTCGTCGTGGGGGCTATGGGTCAGGCGGTCGAGTCATGGCGGTCAAGCTCGAGGACGGCGATCTCTTTGTGATTCACGCCATGCCTATGCGCAAGAAGTACATGACGAAGTACAAGGAGGCCACCAAATGACCAAGATCAGAACCGCCGCCGGCGACGATCTCTCACAACGGGACATTGAGGAGCTCACACGGTTTCCAAAATTTGGAGTGGTGCGAGCGCGCGGTCGAAGTTCGTCAGCCCCTTGCTCGCTCGTAGATGCAGGACTCTTTCGATCTGGTGACCCAGCACGTCGCGTGTCCACGCGATCGACCGCAATGCCGGGCTGTTGTCCGCCCCGTGCTGTTCACGTAGCCGCCGTCTTAGGGCGCGTCCTCCAGCGATTCGAGCAGCTCCACATCCGCGAGATCCTGAGGGCGGCCGGCGGCGCGCTTCATCTCCAGCAGATCCTCGCGGTGAGCGATCGGGATGGTCAGATCGCCGAGTGGTATTTCATGCGCACGCTCTCGCATCTCCGCGAAGGAGCCAAGATGGGCCGGCAGGGTGAGCACGTCAAGCGGTCCGTGGTCGGTGATCAGATGCCACTGATCGCTGGACCCAAGCAGACTGGCGCTCGGCGCCGTCTTTGAGCGTTGCCCGTCGGGGCCGAGGATGCGCGCGTCCAGCTCGTCCAGCGCGCCCGCGAGCCGCTCGAGATTCTCAGTAGAGGACGCGATCGCGACATCGAGGTCCTGTGTCAAGCGCTGCCCGCCATATGCCTGGATCGCGATACCACCAATCGTTATGTACTCGACGTCCCGGCGCTCAAGCGCTCGAAAGAGCTCACGAGCGTCAAACACCGCCGGATCGCTCATCGCTCGCCACGTGCCTCGCTCCCGGCCATCTTCATGCCGGCCCGAAGCTCGGCCGCGACGGCGTTCCAGCTCAAAGCCAGCTCCAACCGTTCAGACATGGAGCGCTTACGCGCCGCGAGCGTCGCGGCGCGCGCGGCCAGCGGATCGCGCACGAAATCAGAGCCACTTCTACTCGGCGCGGGAGCGGCGTCGTCGATCGGGGTCACCCGGTCATCCTAACCAAGAACCGAGCGCCCCTGTGGCTTTTCGTCCGCACCGTGTGCGAACGTGTGTTCGATGCGCTTCACTTCGTGCCACCTGCCGCGTTCCCTGCGCGCCGGCCTTCCCTTGGTACCGTGGACCCCATGCGCGCCTTGGTCTTGGACTCCTCCATGGCCGGCTTCGACGCCCTCCTGGAGCGCCGTCGCCGCTCGGGGCTTGGGCGGCTCGACGAGGTGTGGGGGGGTGTCCTTCACGTGATCCCCGCGCCCAGTCTTGCCCACGCCCTCATCGCCCAGCAGCTTGCCGAGCTGCTCGGGCCCTTGGCGCGCGAGGCGGGCCTCGCATGTGCGATGCACGAGTTCAACCTGGGCTCCTCCGAGGCGGACTTCAGGGTTCCCGACGGCGGCTTGCTCCGCCCCGGGGCGCGCGGAACGTGGCTGCCGACCGCCGCGCTCGTGGTCGAGATCGTCTCTCCCGGAGACGAGACATGGGAGAAGCTCCCCTTCTACGCCGCCCACCAGGTCGACGAGGTCTTGATCGTCGATCCGCGCGAGCGCACCGTGGACTGGCTCGCCCTGAACAAGGGGGACTACCGCGAGGTGTCTCACAGCTCGCTCGTCGAGCTCGACGCCGAGCGGCTCACCGCCAGGATGCGGTGGCCATCCGGCGACCCCGACACGTCCACCCCGACACCTGTCCAAAACCTGTGAACACTGTCGGAAAGGACCAAGGATGTTCGTATAGGGTTCTACACGAGCCAACAGCTGCATCGTCGCATCCTCGGATTGCGGTGAGTGCAGCCCGGGAAAAGAGGCAATAGCCGATGCTCACGAATGGCAAGGTAGCTAGCCCCAATACGCCGCACAGCCCCAACGTCAGGTGGCAGCGCTCCGAGCTGACCCGCCGAGAGCGTTGGCAGTCGCTCGGCCATGCCGGCGCCACGATCTGGTTCACCGGCCTTCCGGCCGCCGGCAAGTCGACGATCGCAAGCGCCGTGGAGTGCCAGCTCGTGGGCGAAGGCAGGCCCGCTTTCATGCTTGACGGCGACAACCTCCGCCACGGCCTCAACGGGGATCTCGGCTTCGGCGAAGACGCCCGAGCGGAGAACGTGCGTCGCACCGCCCACGTCGCGCGCCTGCTCGCCGAGTCCGGCACGATCGCGATCGTCGGCCTCGTCAGCCCCTACGCGCGCGATCGCGAACAGGCCGCCTCCCTGCACGGCGAGGTGGACCTGCCCTTCGTCGAGGTGTTCGTCGACACGCCCCTCGCCCTGTGTGAGGAGCGAGACCCCAAGGGCCTTTACGCGCGTGCGCGCGCGGGCGACCTCGCCGGGATGACCGGGATCGACGCACCCTACGAGCCGCCCGCCAACCCCGACCTCGTGTTGCACTCCGGCCAGGAAAGCATCGAGGACGCGGTCGCCAAGGTCTCCGCGACCCTACTTGCGGCCTGTGCCGCCAAGCTGGCTGTCTGAAGCCCGCCGCGACTTTGGCGACATTCGGGGGTTATCCCTCACGATGACGGGCAATGTAAGAGCCATGAAACAGATCGCCACATTTCCGAAGGTCACAGCCGCGCTTGCTTCGACGCTTTTCTTGGTGCTGTCCGTAGGTACGGGCGCCCTCGCCGCCTCGCCTCCGCCCCAGCCGTCCGTCTATACGGGCGGCGTCACCAGCCTGACGCCCACCTCGGTGATCCTGCTCGGCGCGCTCAACGCCAAAGCGGAGCCCGCCAACTATCGCTTCCAGTACGGCACCACCAAGGCCTATGGCGTCCAAACGGCCCTGCAGCCGGGCGGCCGTTCGTCGGCGACGATCCACGTGAACCAGCCTGTGGGTGACTTGGCGCCCAACACGCTTTACCACTTCCGCATCGTGGCCTATGGCGCCAGGGGCGCCGTGATCGGGGGCGATCGCACCTTCAAAACGCCCAAGGTGCCACTCGCTCTGTCGGTCGCGGCAAGCCCCAGTCCGGTTCCCTTCGGCGACACGTTCGTGCTCGGCGGCACCCTCTACGGCACAGGCCACGTGGGTCGCGCGATCTCCTTGCAATCGAACCCCTTCCCTTACGTCCAAGGCTTCAAGACCGTGGGCAATCCCGAGCTCACCAACGCCGCCGGCGCGTTCTCCTTCCCGATCTTGGGCCTGCCCGTGAACACCGAGTTCAGGGTCGTCACGATCGGCGCGCCCTATGTCGTGAGCCCCGTGTTCCTGGAGAGCGTGGCGGTGAGGGTCGGCTTCCACGTGCAACGGGTCCGCCGCAATCGGCCCGGGCGCTACTACCGGATGTATGGGACCGTCGCCCCGGCTGAGGTTGGCGCGCAGGTTGGCTTCCAGCTGTTGCGCCCCGGGCACTCCTCGCTCAACGTGGGCGGGACCTCTGTCCACTCGGGCAGTCCCACGGTGTCCACCTTCAGCACGATCGTGAGGGTTCGCCACCGCGGCGTCTACCAAGCCCTCGTCAAGATCAACGACGGCTCCCACGTGTCCGCTTACAGCGAGCCGATCCGCATCGGCTGAGCCGCCCCGCGGCGGGCCCGACCCGCTAGAACACTCGTCCAGGGCTCGTCGGGGCGGGCTTAGGATGCGCGGGTGGCCACAGGCGCGAGCATAGGCTTCGGGCTGCCCGCGAAGGAGCG
>JBAURN010000186.1:0-3411 GCA_049581225.1 Solirubrobacteraceae bacterium | reverse complement strand
CCCCTGCCGCGCCCGTCGCGTCCGTCGCGTCCACCGCGCCCGTCGCGATCGCCGCTGGGGGGAGCCGGCGCGCTCATGTCGGTGAGGTCGGCGCCAGTGTAGCCCTCGGGCATGATCTCGCCCTTGTTGACCCAACACTTCACGCCAATGCGCCCGAAAGTGGTGCGCGCCTCGTAGAAGCCGTAATCGATGTCGGCTCGCATCGTGTGCAAGGGCACGCGCCCATCGGAATAGCTCTCGGTCCGCGCCATCTCCGCTCCACCGAGGCGACCGGAAACCTGGACCTTGACGCCCTTGGCGCCCGAGCGCATAGCGCTGGTGAGCGCGCGCTTCATGGCGCGGCGGAAAGCGACCCTGTTCTGCAGTTGCTCTGCGATCGATTGGGCCACGAGCTTGGCGTCCAGCTCGGGGCGCTTGATCTCGAGGATGTTGACCTTGATCTGCTTGGAGGTCATCTTGTGCAGGTCACGCCGCAAAGCATCCACTTCGGCGCCCGACTTGCCGATCACGATGCCGGGACGGGCGGTGTGGATATTGACCTCAAGGTCGTTTGCGTCCTTGCGAATCGTGATGTCCGCGAGACCGGCGTGGGCGAGCTTGTCCTCGATGTGCTTGCGGATCTTGATGTCCTCGTGCAAGTACTCGGCGAAGTGGCGCTCGTTGAACCAGTTGGACTTCCAGTCGTGGATATAGCCCACGCGCATTGCCTCTGGATGAACCTTTTGACCCATGTCTGTATCGAAGTCCTGTCTCGTGTCCTTGTGCCCGTGCCTACGGCTTGGGCGTGAGCGTGATCGTCAAATGGCTGGTGCGCTTGCGAATCGGGGTGGCTCGTCCCTGAGCGCGCGGCCGGAAGCGCTTGATGGTGGGCCCCTCGTCGGCAAAAGCCTCGCGCACGAGCAGATCGTCCTCGATCAATTCGTGGTTGTTCTCGGCGTTGGCCACAGCCGACTCCAAGAGCTTGCTCCAGTCGCGAGCCACCTCACGAGGGGTGAAGGCGAGGATAGCGCGTGCCTCATCCACGGACTTGCCCCGCAGGTGACCGCACACCATGCGCGCCTTGCGTGCCGAGGTGCGCACATAGCGGGCCTGTGCGCGTACGACCTTGCGGCTGGCACGCGAGGGAGCCACCGAAGACTCGCGGCGAGCGCCGCTGGCCGGCTTCTCGACCTCGGCCTCGGCAGCGGCTTTCTCCGCCTTCGCGCCGTCCGACTTCTTCGCGGCAGGCTTCTCGGCCCCGGCCTTCTCGGCCCCGGGCTTCTCGGCAGCGGGCGCGTCAGGCTTCTTCGCCTCGGCGGCAGACCTCTTCGCGGCCGCCGTCTTCTTAGCGGCAGGCTTCTTCGCCGCCGGCTTCTCCTCCGCGCTGGTGGACTCGTCGTCGGCCACAGCCTTAGTCGCAGGCTTCTTCGCAGCCGGCTTCTCAGCAGCGGCCTCCTCGGCAGCGGCATCCTCGGCGGCCTTCTTGGCAGCCGGCTTCTCAGTCCCGGCCTTCGCTGCCGCAGGCTTCTTCGCGGAGTCCGGCTTGGCCTTGGCGGCGGGCTTTGCCTGCTCCTCGCCCTCGGCGGGCTGCTCGTCTACTGGCTCGTCGGGGCTCATCGCACCTTCCCGGAGCCCGCGTGTCCGCGGAACATGCGTGTGGGCGCGAACTCGCCGAGCTTGTGGCCGACCATCGACTCGCTGATGAATACGGGCACGTGCTTCTTGCCGTCGTGGACGGCCAAAGTGTGGCCGACCATGTCGGGGAAGATCGTGGACGCCCGCGACCAAGTCCTGAGCATCTTCTTGGTATTGGCCGTATTCATGGCTTCGATGCGCGTCATCAAGCGCTCTTCCACCCACGGGCCCTTCTTGCTGGATCTACTCATCGCTGCTTACCCTTCCCTCGGCGACGGCCACGCACGATGTACTTATCGGAGGCCTTGTTCTTCTTGCGCGTGCGGTAACCCAGCGTAGGCACGCCCCAAGGCGTCACCGGATGGCGCCCTGCCGTGGTCGAGCCCTCACCACCGCCGTGGGGGTGGTCGACCGGATTCATGGCCACACCGCGTGTCTGCGGGCGCACGCCCATGTGGCGCTTGCGTCCCGCCTTGCCGACCTTAACGTTTTGGTGCTCGGCGTTGCCGATCGTGCCCACGGTGGCGCGACACTCGGCGCGCACCATACGCATCTCGCCTGAGGGCAGCCGCAGAGTGGCCATGTCGCCGTCCTTGGCCATCAGCTGCACGGAGGCGCCCGCCGAGCGAGCCATCTGCCCGCCGCGTCCAGGCTGCAGCTCGACGTTGTGGATGACCGTACCGACGGGCATCCGGGAAAGCGAGATGCAGTTACCGACCGCGATCTCGGCCTCATCGCCCGATGCGACGCTCATCCCGACCGTGAGCCGCTGGGGCGCAAGGATGTAGCGCTTCTCGCCGTCGGCGTAGTGCAGAAGAGCGATATAGGAGGAGCGATTGGGGTCGTACTCAATCGCGGCGACCTTGGCGGGGACACCGTCCTTGCGTCGCTTGAAGTCGATGCGCCGATATAGCCGCTTGGCGCCGCCACCGCGGTGTCGGGCCGTCTTGCGACCGTGGGCGTTGCGCCCTCCGCTCTTCTTGATGCCTTCAACCAGCGTGCGCTCAGGCTCGGTCTTGGTGACCTCGGCAAAATCCGGATAGGAGGCGAAGCGCCTTCCGGGGCTGGTGGGCTTGGGCTTGCGAATCGGCATGGCTGAGGGGCTCCTACTCGTTCAGGCCCTCGAGGCCCTGGAAGATCGGAATGGACTCGCCGGAGCGAACTTGGACGATCGCCTTCTTCCAAGCGCGGGTGGAGCCACGCGTGACGCCGCGCCGCTTGGGCTTGGATTTGACGCTGAGCGTGCGCACCTCGACCACGTGCACGTCGAACAGCGTTTCGACCGCTTGGCGGATCTGGGTGCGATGGGCGTCCGGGTGAACGCGAAAGGTGTACTTGCCGGCCGCCGAGAGCACATAGCTCTTCTCGGAGAGGACAGGCTTGATTATCACCTGGGTCGCCTCCATCACACCTTCTCCCGCTTGGGCGCGACGGCGCGCGCGGTCAACTCTTGCAAGGCCTTCTCGGAGACGAGCAGGGAGGCGGCGCCAAGCAGGTCGGCAACGCCGACGCTTTCGGGTTGAAGGACCGCCACCCGAGCCAGGTTGCGGAAGGACAGCGCCGCCGCGGACTCCTCCGCGTCCAACACGACCAAAGTCGGCTGGGGCTCCTTCCAGTCCTCGAGCAGGTCGAAGGCGTCGCTGGTCTTGGGCGCCTTGAAAGCGGCCGCGTCGAGGATCGCCAGCGATCCTCGGTCGGCGTGCAGGGAGAGGGCGCTGCGCAGGGCGGCGCGCTGCTCCTTGCGGTTGACCTTGAAGGTGTAGGAGCGCGGTTGGGGACCAAAGACAACTCCACCCC
>JBAURN010000185.1:0-9203 GCA_049581225.1 Solirubrobacteraceae bacterium | reverse complement strand
CCCCAGCGCAAGCGCCAGGGCGGGACCGAGCAGAAAGCCGCGCGCCTCGGCGGCCAGCACGCAGTCGGCCCGCAACGGAAGGGCGTGTTCGGCAAGCCCGTCCACCGCCTGCCGCAAGGCGGCGGGGTCGGCCATCAGCGGAGTGATGTCCTTGAAGGCGATCCCCGGCTTGGGGAAGTCGGGAATGTCGCGGACCAGGGCGCGCAGGTCGTCGGTCACGAGCATGAGCGGAGCGCCACGGCTTTCGCGCGGGAGCCGCGGGCCTGCCGTCTCACCTGACTATCTTGCGCAGGTCGCGCACCAGCAACAGGTGCTTCAGGTGGGTGGTGACGGCCGCCAGGTTCTCGAGCGCGTCGACCGCGTCCTTGCGCCGTTGGGGGTTGCGCGAGCGCAGTGCCGGCGCCAGGATCTGTTGCAGGAGGCTGGCCTCGCGGTCGGCCGAGGAGCGGAACACCCTCAGGTTGCGTCCCCCGACGCCGTAGCGGGCAAGCTCTGAGACGGCGCTGATGATCTCACGCTCGGTCTCGTCGAAATAGCGCACCCCGCCGCGCAGCTCGCCCTTGACGACCCCGTACTCCTCCAGCTCGCGCACGAGCTTGGCGTCGGCGCCGGTCTCCTCCAACACGTCCTCGAGCGAATAGAGCCCGCCCTCCTGCTCGCGCACGCTCACGCTGGAATGCCAGGCGCGCTTGCCGCCCTCGCGCCCGGGACGGGGAACCTGCATCTCCCCCGCGCGCCCGGCCGCGAGCTCTTGGCGGATCACGCGCAGAGGCAGGAACTCGTCGCGCTGCATCCTCAGGATCGTGCGCAGGCGCTGGACATCGCTCTGGGAGTAGAGCCGGTAGCCGCCGGGGGTGCGCCGGGGGGTGAGCAGCTTCTGGTCCTCGAGGTAGCGGATCTTGGAGATCGAGATGTCGGGGAACTCCTGCACCAGGGCCTTGCACACGGCGCCGATCGTCAACGCCTTCTGGGGCGAGGCGGCGGCGGCGCCGTTGGGGGCGTCTACCTCGGGGATCTCGATCTGAGAGGAGGCCATCAGCGCGCGTGGTAGGTGAGCTTGTACTTGCCGATCTGCAGCTCGTCGCCCTCCTCCAGGCGATGGGAGTCGATGCGCGAGCGGTTGACGTAGGTGCCATTGAGCGAGCCGCAATCGTCCAGGTACCAGTGGTCTCCCCTCGCGACGAGCAGAGCGTGGTCGCGTGAGACGGTGACGTCGTCGAGGAACACGTCGGAGTCGGGGCGCCGGCCGATCGTCATGCGCTCGCGGTCGACGGGGAAGCTCTCGCCGGCGCGGCCGCCGCCGGTGCGGATCACGAGGGCGGGCCCGTGGGCGGTCACCTCCTCCATCTCGACGGGCACGAGCTCGCCGTCCTCGTCGATGCGGTAGGTGGCGGTCACCGGCTCGCCGGGGGCGCCCTCGCCGCGCGCGAGCAACGCGCCGCAGCGCTGGCAGTAGTTGGCGCCCTCGTCGTTGACGAAACCGCACTCGGGACAGTGCACCGCCATCGCAGCCCTACAGCTCGTCGGTGGAGGCTCCGCCCGCACGGTTGGCGAGGATGTCCGACAGTCGCTTGACGTCGTCGCCGGAGATCGCGGGCTCGCCGTCGCGATGCTGCTCGCGCAAGCGACTCACCAGCTCGGCCCTGAGAATGTCGATCTTGCCGTGCAAGATGCGCCGTTTGTAGGAGATCTCCATCTCCTCCTCGGTGAGCTGTCGGATCACATCCTTCAGCTCACTGTCGGTCATCGAGCCGAGGTCCGGGAACGTGTCCATCGCGGGCTATCTCCTCTTGCGCAAGGATGCAGGTCGAATAACTGCTTCTAATGCCGTCTTCCAGCCCGAGTATAGACCAAAAGGTGAAGTTGAGCTTGAGACTCTTGAAACTGTCGGATTTGACTCGCACGCAGGTCTTGGCGGCCGTCCTGATCGCGGCGATCGCGATCGCGGGCGGAATCGCGCGGGCGGAGACGATCGGCACCAACACGCACGTGTCGGCCGACGAGAACGGCTACGTGGGCAACACTAACCGGATCCTGGCCGACGAACGCTACGCGACGTTCAAGTGGCCGCCGGGCACCTCGGTGGCGTTCGCTCTCGCGACGCGCCTCTCCGGCCACCATTCGCTGCGCCTGACCACACACGCGGAAGGCCCGGCCCAATACACGCAGCTGGCGATCGGGATCGCGACGCTGCTGTTGGTGGCGGCGCTTGCGTGGCTCTCGGCCGGTCCGTGGGCGGCGGTGATCGCGACGGCCCTGGTCGCCTCCTATGAGCCCCTGATCGAGGCCACGCGCACGTTCTTGAGCGAGCCGTTGGGCGCTTTCGTGCTGTTGGCGGCCGTCGGCGCGGCGGTCCTCACCCAGCGGCGCCTGGGCAGCCGCCACGAGCTGTTGTGGCTGCTTGGGGCCGGCTTCGTGGGCGGATTGGCGTGCCTGACGCGCAGCGACCTGTCGGTCGGCATGGGCTTCATCGCCCTGTGCCTGGCTGTGGTCGGGCGCCCCGCCTGGCGCACGGGCCTGTTGCGGGGGGCCGTGTATCTGGCGGCCTTGCTGCTCACCCTCTCGCCCTGGTTGGCCTACGCCTCCGATAAGGAGGGAAGGTTCGTGCCCATCACGAACGCGGGGCCAGACGCTTTTTTCATCGGCTCCTACCTGCCGGGCAAAGGTCTGCTCGTGCCCACCGAGGAGCAGCTCGCGCCTGAAGTGTGTCGTCACTTCCCCCAGGATTGCGGGCGCTACTGGCAGCAGAGCTCGGCGCCCGTGTTTCGCTTGATCGAAGCGCGCCATCCGGGCGAGTCCGAGAACGACGCGGTCAACGCCGAAAACTGGGCCAACGTCAAAAAGTACGCGCTCGGCAAACCGGCGGCTTTCGCGGCGATGTTGTGGGGCAAGTACTGGAAGATGTGGGACAACGCGTGGAGTGGCGGCAACGGCACCTACCACCCGGACACGAGTCAAACGCAGCACATGATCTACCTGCTGGCGGCCTGGATCGGGTTGATCGCCGGCCTCGTGCTGACGCGGCGCTTCGTGCTGGTGGCGAGCGCCGGCGTGCTGATCGGCGTTGCGGGCCTGGCGACCCTGTTCAACGACCAGCCCCGCTACAACGTGAGCCTGATGGCCTTGCTGCTGTGCTCGGGCACGATCGGGGCTTGGCTGGCGGGGGAACGGCTGTGGGCTATGTGGCGCGCGCGCGAGGCCGGGCATGCGGGCGGAGCGCCCAGCCCATCGCTTCAGTAGCTCCGGCGGTCAGCCGCCGGTGTGCGCCGCGCGAAGCTGGGCCTGTCCCGAGCGCACATACAGCGCACTGGCCGCCAAGGCAAGCGCCAAGCCAACGTACAAGAGCACTTCGGCCAAGCCGCCAAGCCCTGTCATAGCGAAGAACAGAGCACCCATCAGCGGCGCCACCGAGATGCGCCCCGGCCAGTTGATGCGCAGCTCCACACCTCGCTTCAGGCCGTAGCGGCCGAGCGCCACCATCGCCAGCTCGCGCGCTACGAGAATCGCGAGGGCCCAGCGGGGCAACAAATCGAAGCGCCAGCACACCACCACCCCGCTGACAACCAGGAGTCGGTCGGTGACCGGATCCATCAGGGCGCCGAGGCGGCTGTATTGGCGTGTGACGCGCGCGGCGATCCCGTCGGCATAATCGCCCCAGCCGATCACCGCGAACAGGACGGCCGCGAGCGCGTCAACGCCGTCGTCACTGGATAGGGCCACAACCAGGAACACGGGGATCAGCAGCAGCCGGGCGAAGCCGATCATGTTGGGGATCGTCCACGGCCGCAGCGGCTCCCCGGCGAGTGTTTGCGGCGGAGGCGGCCCTGAGCGGTCGAGGCCGACGAGGCGACGGAGCGTGAGTCCTCCGCCCGAGGGGTGCCCCGCGCGCGCATGCGGGGGGTGTTCCGCCGCGGAAGACTTCAGGGGGCGCTCTGGCACAGCTCGTCCAAGGCGCTCAAGAGAGCTCGCGAGTCCCCACCCAAAGCTAGCCCCGGGGCCTCCTTGCGTCCGCGCCGCAGCTGCACCTCGGCCTCCCCGGACTCCAGGCTGCGCCGTCCGACCGTGAGGCGCACCGGACAGCCGAGCAGCTCGGCGTCGGCAAACTTCTCGCCCGTGCCCGCTTCGCGGTCGTCATAGAGAACCTCCACACCACCTTGCACGAGCGTCTCGTACAGGCCCTCGGCCGCGTCGCGCTCGGGCGTACCGGGCTTGCCAAGGGCCACCAGGTGCACGGCAAACGGCGCGAGCGCTTTGGGCCAGGAGATGCCGTGCTCGTCGGCGAACTGCTCCACCGCCGCGGCCACGATCCGGGCGGGCCCGATCCCATAGGAGCCCATCCAGATCGGCAGCTCCTCGCCTTTCTCGTCGAGGTAGGTGGCGCCGAGCGGCTCGGAATAGCGGGTGCCGAGCTTGAAGATGTTGCCGATCTCGATCGCCGGCTCGATCCGAAGCCGCTGGTCGCCGAGCGTGCCAGTGTCGCCATCGCGACGAAAGTCGGGATCCTTCTCGACGACCTCCATATTGGCGGCGTAGCTCTCTCCGAGGGCGACCTCGTCCTCGCCGGCCAGACACGGCGCCATGTACTCGTGAGCGCCCACGCCTCCCATCATGCCCACGTCAGACTCGACCCTGTAGAAGCGCAGGCCGGTGCGCCCCATGATGCGGTCATAGGCGCCGACGTGCAGGGCGTAGCGCTCCTCCAGGCCGGCCTGGTCGCGGTCGAAGCTGTAGGAGTCCTTCATCACGAACTCCCTGGTGCGCAACACGCCGGCGCGGGGGCGCGGCTCGTCGCGCTCCTTGACCTGGAAGTGGTAGAGGATCAGGGGCAGGTCGCGGTAGGAGTCGATCGTCTGGGCCGCGTGGAAGGTGACGGCCTCCTCGTGGGTCATCGCCAAGACCATCTCCGAGCCCTTGCGGTCGGCCAGCTTGAACAGCTCGTCGATTTCCAGGCGTCCGGTCTTGCGCCACAGCTCGGCCGGTTGCAGGACGGGCATCAGCATCTCGCGTCCGCCGATCGCGTCGATCTCCTCGCGAATGATCTGCACGACGCGCTGGTGCACCCTCCAGCCGGCGGGCAGCCAGGTCCAGATGCCGGTGCCCATCTGCCTGATTAGGCCGGCTCTGACCATCAGCTTGTGCGAGATCGCCTCCGCGTCGGCGGGGGCCTGCTTCTCGGTCGGCAGCAGATATTCGGTCAAGCGGGGCATGGCTGGGGACATCCTACGGGGACGGGTGTCGAGGAGACACGAGCCGGGTAGGCCGCAACCTGCTCAGAGCGACCCTCCTGCGCGACGTTCACGCCTTGGACGGGCTCGCGCGCTATGAATTGTCGTAACCGTCCACCACCAAAGGAGCCCCGATGGCCTACTCCGTACCGCCGCTTCCCTACGCGTATGACGCGCTTGAGCCCCACATCGACAAGCTGACGATGGAAATCCATCACGACAAGCACCATCAGGCCTACGTGGACAAGGTCAACGCTGCCTTGGAGGGCACGCCCCTGGCCGACACGCCGATCGAGGATGTCCTGAAGGACCTCTCGAAAGTGCCCGAGGACAAGCGCACCGCCGTGCGCAACAACGGCGGCGGCCACTACAACCACTCGCTGTTCTGGGAGTCCATGTCGGCCGATGGCGGGGGCCAGCCTGACGGCGCCCTGGCCGAGGCGATCGCCTCCACGTTCGGCTCCTTCTCGAACTTCCAGGCCAAGCTCAAGGAAACGGGCGTCAACCAGTTCGGCTCAGGCTGGTCTTGGCTGGTGCACGACGGCTCGGGCCTCGCGGTCGTGGGCACGCCCAACCAGGACAACCCGATCTCAGACGGCAAGACGCCGCTGCTCGGCGTGGACGTGTGGGAGCACGCCTACTATCTGAAGTACCAGAACAAGCGGCCCGACTACCTGGACGCTTGGTGGAACACGGTCGACTGGGCGAAGGTCGGCGAGCGGTTCAGCGCGGTCGGCTGATTGGGATGGTGCCGGAGCGGGGGACCCGCCGCCGCTCCGGCGCGACAGGGCGTATACAGAATAGGCGCCTAGCTGGTAGACTGATGACCATGAGTACCACGATCAGGGTGAGCGCCCCGACCCGGGATCGTTTCGCCAAGCTTGCGAAGGCAACCGGCCGACCCATGAGCCGGCTGCTTGACGAGGCAGCCGACGCGCTGGAGCGCCGTGTGTTTTTTGACCAGTTCTCTTCGCGCTTCGAAGCGTTGCGCGATGACGCCAACACCTGGAGTGAGATCGAGGCCGAGCGCACTGTCGAGAGCGGGACGCTGCGCGACAGCTCCGCGTGAAGGCCCACCGCGGAGAGATATGGCTTGTCGATTTTGGCGAGCCTGTAGGCCGAGAGCAATCTGGTCGGCGCCTGGCTGTAATCGTCTCGGCCGACCCCCTGAACGAGAGTCGCGCGGGCGTTGTGATCGCCGTTCCGGTGACAACCGCTCATCGTGGACTTCCGTCCCATATCGAGATCGACCCGGGCGATTCGGGTCTCGATGAGATCAGTTACGCGAAGTGCGAGGACGTCAAGTCCATCTCCGAGCGGCGACTCATCGGACGCCTGGGCGTCGTGGACGATGGAGTCTCATTCCAGATCGCCCGTGCACTGCGCTTCTTGCTTGACCTCTAGCGAGCGCAGTTCTGTGCGAGGTGGGGCCGCTCATGATGGCGCTCAGGGTGGGGCCGCTCAGCTGCGACTAAAGCGCCGGCCAACGACCGGCGAGACCTCTTCGTCCAGCCTCACATCTGGACTCGCGCTCGACCCGGCCGGCGCAATTCCGGGGTGAGTCCCAAGCATCGACTCGAGCACCGCGTCGGCCTCCGATTCCTGTTCGGCCGCGGCGGCCTCGAGGGCCGCGAGTTTCTCGGGAGTCATCGCTTCGGCGTCCTCGTTGGCGGCAAGCCACTCGCGCGCCTCGGCCGCCTTGCGCTCGTCGCGCTCGACGGTCTTGCCGGCGGCGTAATAGCGGTCGATCTCCTTGAACAGCTCGTCGACGAGCTCGTGTGTCGGCACCTTCTTCAAGGGCTCGCCCTTGGAGTAGATCATGCCCATGTCCTTGGCGCCGGTGATGCCGAAGTCGGCGTGGCGGGCCTCGCCGATGCCGTTGACGGCACAGCCGAGCACGGACACCTCGATCGGGTCCTCGTAGGCTTCCAGGCGTTGCTCCACTTCGGCGACGACGGTGTCCATGTCGAACTGCAACCGCCCACAGGTCGGGCACGCGATCAGAACGGGACCCTTCTCGCGCAACTTCAAGGCCTTGAGGATCTCCCAGGCGACCTTGACCTCTTCCTCGGCGTGGAAGGTGGACAGGGAGATCCTGATCGTGTCGCCGATTCCGTCGGCCAAGAGGGTCCCCAGGCCGACCGCGGACTTCAAGGAGCCAGACCACTTGGTGCCGGCCTCGGTGACGCCGAGGTGCAGGGGATAGGGAATCTTGGCCGCCAGCATCCGGTTGGAGGCGATCGTGTTGGGCACCGAGGTGGACTTCATCGAGACCTTGAAGTTCTGGAAGTCCAGGCGCTCCATCAGCTCAACGGTCTCAAGCGCAGCCGTGACCAGGGCCTCGACCGGGTTGGCGTACTCCAGCTCGCGCAGATGCTTGGGCAAGGAGCCGCTGTTGACGCCTACCCGTAGCGGGGTGCCGGTCTGCTTGGCAAGCGCAATCACCTCGGCCACCTTCTCGGGCCCGCCGATGTTGCCGGGGTTCAGGCGCACGCAATGGGCGCCCGCTTCGATCGCCTTGAGGGCGAGCGTGTGGTTGAAGTGGATGTCGGCGATGATCGGGATCGGCGATTGCATGACGATCTGCTTCAAGGCCTCCGCGTCGGGTTCACGCGGCACCGCCACACGCACGATGTCGGCGCCGGCGTCGGCCACTTTGCGGATCTGCTCCATCGTGGCCGCCAAGTTGGCGGTCTCGGTCTTGGTCATCGTCTGCACCGCCACGGGCGCTCCACCGCCGATCGGGACGGCGCCGACGTGGATCTGACGTTCTGAGGCCATAGTCTGGATTCTACGATGACTGACGTCTACGCCACGGCGCGCGGCCCTTTTGCCCGTGTGGCCTCCCCCATCGCCGCGCGCGCGCGGATGCGTCGCCACGAACAGTTCTTCGCGCTGACGGGCGTAACCGGCGACGCGCGCGTCCTCGATCTCGGTTGCGGCGCGCTGGGGCTGCGCGCGCTTGAGCCGGAACTGGATATCACGGGCGTGGACCTGGTCGAGCGCCCCAGCTATCCCGGCCCGTTCGTGCGTGCCGACGCCACCGTGCGACTCCCCTTCTCAGATGGCGAGTTCGACCTGGTGTACTGCTCCAGCGTGATCGAGCACGTCTCGCCCGCCCGGCGCGCCACCTTTGCAGCCGAGACACGGCGTGTGGGGCGTGCATGGTTCGTGCAAACGCCCGCGCGCTCGTTCCCGATCGAGCCGCACGCACTGCTGCCGTTCGCCCACTGGCTGCCCGTGGGTCTGCGCCGCCCCTATTGGCGCCTGGGCGCGGCGGGCGCTTGGGAGGAGATCTCGCTGCTCTCTCGCCGCGAAATGGAAGACCTGTTCGGACCCGCCCAACCCGAGCGGTTGGGGCCGCTGGTCAAGAGCTGGGTGTGCGTGCGCCGCTGACCGGCCACGCGGCGCGGACGCCCGCAAGAGTTGCCTGTTCGCGCCAGAGACCTCCCGATCGGCGCAATCGCTCACGACAACTCAGCCCGCCAACCGCCCGATGTCATTGCTGAAGCCATTGATCACGAGGAACAACAGCAGGGCGATCCCGACTGAGCTGAAGCGCCACATGGCCGCCAGAGAGACCCGGCGACCACGCACCTTCTCGGCCACCGCCCACAGTACGTGACCGCCGTCCAGCGGCAGGAAGGGCAGCAGGTTGAGGACGGCGAGGACGAGCGAGACGTAGCCGATCACGACGAGCGCACGCCCGGCTCCGGACGCGACGGCCTGCTCGGTCACCTGTCCGATTCCCACGATGCTCGATATCTGGTGGCGCTGCTTGGAGCTGGTCAGCGCCTTGGCCAAGCCGCTGAATGTTTGGGTGGTCATCGCCCACATCTCTTTGGCCGACGCGCCCGCTGCGCCCAGCACGCCAAAGGACTTGGCGCTCGGCGGGGCGAAGCTAAAACCGAGCAGCATTCGCTTGGCTTCGGCGCTGTAGCGAGGCACGATCGATAGCCGCACGAGACGCCCGTCGCG
>JBAURN010000184.1:0-1582 GCA_049581225.1 Solirubrobacteraceae bacterium | reverse complement strand
CTCGGAAAGCGAGCGGCGAGCCTCAACGGCGGCGGCGCAAGCCACCACGACCGCCACGAGCACGGCCGCGATCAGCGCCACCGCGATCGCCGTGTGGGTGGCGCCATACGGAGCCCGGCCGGCCTCGATGCGATCGCCGACCCGCAACACGAAGGGTGCGCCAGCGCCGATCCCGATGGCGACCGGTACAGACGTGGCGAACGTGCGCAGGCGGTCGGGGACGAGCGCGAACACGAGCACGACCATCACCGGCGTCGCATACAGCGACCCTCTGCTCAGGCTCAGCAAAGCCACGTCGGCCAACACCACCGCGCCTCCCGCCAGCAGCCCGCGCAGCGCCCAATGCAACTCCCGCCCACGAGCCAGCAGGAGCGCCGGCCAGAACGCCATCAACCACTGGGCCGCATTGGCGTTGGGGTAGCCGGTGGGGTAGCTGAACCGTTCGCCCGAGAACAGCGCCGTGTAGCCCTTGCCTGTGGCGGCGTCCAAGCGCAGCGCCGCATACACGGCCAGCACGATCATCGCGAGCGTCCACAGGCCCACCAACAGCGCGGCGCTCCTTCCTTGCCCGGGCCACAGCGCAAACAGGGCAAACACGAACAGGTACAGCAGCGTCCGGTTCGCGCCTTCCCAGGCTTCCCCCGGCGCTCCCGCCCACAGGATCGAGAGGTAGCTGAGCGCCGTGTAGGCGGCCAGGCAGCCGAGCGCCAGCTTGACCGCAAAGGGGATGCCGGCCCAGCGCAATGGCACCGTGGCCAAGGCCACGATCAGCAAGGCAAGCAAGACCAAGGCGCCCGGGGCCCAGTGGGTGAGCGGATAGCCGGCCTGGCTCGTTGCCCACACGACGAACACCACGATCGCGGCCAGGGCCGGAACGGTGGCCGGGGCTTCTCGCAGCGACCCCATGAGCCCTCGCGTCATCGTGGTGAGGATAATCCTCGCGGTGGAGGACTCTCCCGGCGATTCGCCCCAAACCCACGATCCCCGGTCCATGCGGGCCCGCGATGAAAGCGAACCCAGGTCCGAGCGGCAGCGCCTTGTCGAGTTCTACGACGAGTCCTACGCACGCCAAGGCGCCGACGCCCAGCTCTACGCCGGCTGGAGGGCCTTGGGCGCGAAGGGCAAGGCCGACCACGTCGTGCGGCTGTGCCGGCAGGCAAGCATCCGTCCGTCCAAGATCCTTGACGTTGGCTGCGGCGACGGAGCCCTGCTCAGCGAGTTGCGCCGCCGCCGCTTCGGCCAAACTTTGCAAGGAGTCGAGATCACCGAGGCCGCCGTCCGGATCGCGGGCGAGCGAGCCGAGATCGACTCGGTCCAGTTGTATGACGGAGCGCGCTTGGAGTTCCCCGACGGAGCTTTTGACCTGGGCATCGTCTCGCACGTGCTCGAGCACGTGCCCGACCCCGCGGCTCTCTTGGCCGAGGTGGGACGAGCGTGTGAGGCGGTGGTGATGGAGGTGCCGTTGGAGGCCAACGTGTCGGCACGGCGCCAGAGCAAGCGTGAGCACGCCGAGGAGGTCGGGCACCTCCAGCGCCTGGACCGCCGCGCGGCGCGAGCGATCGTGGCCCGCGCGGGCCTGCGT
>JBAURN010000183.1:0-1942 GCA_049581225.1 Solirubrobacteraceae bacterium | reverse complement strand
AGCCTACTGCCCCCGAGACGAGCGAAGTGGAGTGGCACAACTGGACCGGCGACGAAAGCTGCCGGCCGCGAGAGGTCGTGCATCCCGGATCCACCGAGGAGATCGCCGCCGCGGTGGTGCGTGCGGCCAAGGCGGCTATGCGGGTGCGCGTGGCGGGCGCGGGACACTCGTTCACCGACATCGCCTGCACCGACGGAATGTTGATCGTGCTCGACCGCTGTCAGGAGGTGCTGGACGTGGACCGCGAGTCCGGTCTTGTGCGCGTGCGGGCCGGGATCTCGATCGCGCGCTTGAACGCCGCTTTGGCCGAGCACGGCCTCGCCCTGGAGAACTTGGGCGACATCGACGCCCAGAGCATCGCGGGAGCGATCTCGACGGCCACGCACGGGACCGGCGCGCGACTGCGCAACATTCCCTCCCAGGTCGCCTCCTTGACGCTCGTGCTCGCCGACGGCTCGATCGTCACCTTCTCCGAGGAGAGCGACCCCGAGGCTTTTCTCGCGGCGCGCGTCGGCCTCGGAGCGCTGGGGGTGCTCGCCGAGGTGACGCTGCGCTGCGTGCCCGCTTTCACCCTGTGCGGAATAGATGCGCCGGCACCGCTCGAGCAGACGCTCGCTCGCTTCGAGGAGATGGCGCTGGCCAACGACCACTTTGAGTTCTACGTGTTTCCCCACTGCGACACGGCGCTGACCCGCGTCAACAATCGCACCGAGCAGCTACCCGAGCCCCGCGGCAAGGTTGTCGAGTACGCCAACGACGTGCTCTTGACCAACCGCACCTTCGAGATGTTCTGTCGCATCGGACGGCGCCTGCCCGCTCGCATCCCCGAGATCAACCGGATCGTGACGCGCTTGGCGGGCAAGTCCAAGCGCATCGACCGCTCCGATCGCATATTCGCCAGCCCGCGTCTCGTCAAGTTCACCGAGATGGAGTACGCCTTGCCGCGTGCGCACACCACCGAGGCGGTCCGGCGTGTGCTGGAGACGATCGAGCAGCGTGGATTCGCGGTCCCGTTCCCGATCGAGGTGCGCACCGTCGCGCCCGACGATGCGCTGCTCAGCACGGCCCAAGGGCGGGAGAGCGGCTATGTCGCTGTGCACATGTACCGCGGGATGCCGTGGCGCCCCTACTTCGAGGCGGTCGAGCAGATCATGCTCGCCCTCGATGGGCGCCCCCATTGGGGCAAGCGCCATTCCCAGAAGGCGGCCACATTGCGCACGCGCTACCCTGGATGGGAGCGCTTCCAAGCTGTCCGCGCTCGTCTGGACCCCGAAGGCCGCTTCGCCAACGCCTGGACCGACCGCGTGCTCGGGCCTGTCGGTGCGACTCCGTGAGCGATCCGCGCCGGCGGCGGCTCGATAGCGCGACCGCGGATTTGGAGCCGCCGTTTGCGGTGCTCGACCTTGACGCCTATCGTGCCAACGCGGCCGACATGGAGCGCCGTGCGGGGGGAAAGCCGATTCGGCTGGCCTCCAAGTCGGTGCGTTGCCGCTCGCTCCAAGAAATGGTGCTTGCGCGACCTGGCTTTCGGGGAACGCTTGCCTTCACGTTGCCGGAGGCTTTGTGGTTGGCGGGGCACGGCTTCGAGGACTTGGTGGTTGCCTATCCGACAGTCGACCAGGGCGCATTGCGGGCGGTCGCGGAGCTCCCCGAGCGTTCGCCTCAAGCGCGCCTGTCGCTGATGGTCGACAGTCCTGCCCAGCTGGACCTGATCGAAGCGGCCGTCGGCGATCGTGGGCATCCGATCGAAGTGTGCCTCGAGCTCGACGCGGGCCTGTGGCTGATCGAGGGTCGTCTGCGCATCGGCGCCAAGCGTTCGCCGGTGCACCTGCCCGAGCAGGCCGCCGCCTTCGCGCGCGAGATCGTGGGCCGGCCGCGTTTCAGGCTGGTGGGCGTGATGGCGTATGAGTCCCAGGTCGCGGGCCTCGGCGACGCTCCCCCC
>JBAURN010000182.1:0-8766 GCA_049581225.1 Solirubrobacteraceae bacterium | reverse complement strand
GGCACCAGCAGGCCGCCGCTTGCGTGCACGCCGAGCGTGCCCAGGCCGTGTTCGTCGAAGCGGACTCTCGTGAGCGGTTCTTGTAGGCGCTGGGCGCGACGCGTGCGCAGGGCCGCGCTGGCCGCTGATTCGCCGAGGGGCACCCGCATACCGATCAGGCCGGCGGGCAGTTCGCCGGCGCCCGCGGCGACCGTCAAGCGGCCCTGCTGGACCAGCTCGATCACGAGCAGACGGGCGTCCACCAGAGCGCGGCCGCGCTTGGAGACAAGCTCCAAGATCACGTCGAGGTCGGTCTCGGCGCCCACGGCGCGCGCGATCTGGGTGGTCGCACTGAGCGCCGCCACCGTTCGTTGCAGCTCGTCACGGTGCTCCCGCGTGCCGGTGTAGCGGCGGGCGTGGTCGATCGCGAAGCCGGCCAGCTCGGAGAGCATCAGGACGGCTTCCTCGTCGGCGTCGGTGAACTGCTCGCCATCCCGCTTCTCCGTCAGGTAGAGGTTGCCGAACGGGGTTCCGTCGATCAGGATCGGGACGCCCAGGAAGCCGCTCATCGGGGGATGGCCGTGGGGGAAGCCGTACGAGCGTGGATGTTCTGAGATGTCGCTGAGGCGCAGGGCGAGCGGATGCTGGATCAGCTCTCCGAGCACGCCCCGCCCGCGCGGCAGAACGCCGATCGCCTCGCGCTCGGACTCGTCGATCCCGAGCGTCAGGAAGCGCTCCAGTTCGGTGCGGGAGGCGGTGAGCACGCCGAGCGCGGCGTAGCGAGCGCCGGTCAGCTCGCGGGCCGACTCGAGCACCCGGTTGAGGACGATCTCGAGGTCGAGCTCGGCCAGGACGCTGCGGGCGACGTCGAGGACCCCTCGGGCGGTGCGATCCATCAACGGCCCCCCACGAGACGGACCGAATGCGACGGCTTGTCGAGCCCTATCGTTGGCTCCACCGGCGGAGCCCCACGCTCGCTCACTGCTCACATCCCTGATCTCTTGCGCCCCTAAACCCGCTGCACGGGCCACGTAGCTTAGCGCACAATGCGGGAAAATCCTTGTATTTTGCTTAGACGCTTGAGTCGAATTATCAAGAGATTCGGATTCTGGCGCTACCCCTTGAAGGCGGAGGAGCCCTGGTCCCCAAAGGGCTCGTCGCGTTCGCGCACCGCCTCGCGGAATCCGGCCTCCATCGCGCGTCGCTGGAAGGCGTAACCCTCGGGGGTGTGGCGAGCCACCCCGTCCATCAGCGTCCCCAGAGCCTGGGTGCTGTGGAGACCTTGGGCGTAGAGCGACTGGTTGACCAAAAGCTTCATCATGCGCAGCTGATTGACGGGCACCCGGGCGATACGCTCGAGCAGGATCTCGGTTCGCTCGTCCAAGCGATCGGGCGCGGGCGCCTCGATCGCAAGGCCCCACTCCAGAGCCTCCACGCCAGACAGGGAGTCGCCTGTGAACAGCAGGCGCTTGGCGCGCTGGGGTCCAAGCCGGTGCACCCACATGGAAGTGGTCGGCGAGCCCCAAACCCGCGCGGGCGGGTAGCCGATCTTGGCGTCGGCTGCGATCACGAGCAGGTCCGAGCAGAGCGCCATGTCGGTGCCACCGGCCACGCAGAAGCCCTGGACCTTGCAGATGACCGGCTTGCCGCAATGAAACAGGGACATGAAGGCGCGAACGTTGCGGCTCATCATCGCGTAGTCCACCATGGGGTCCCACGTTCCGGCGGGATCGTGGTTGGCCGCCATCACCTCTGGGTCCAACGGGGAGCCGGGTGGCGGCTCCTCCGAGCCCTCCTCGCCGAGGAGCCCCTGGCCCTCGGCGCTCTCCACGAGGTCGTAGCCGCCGCAGAAACCCTTGCCGGCGCCCGCCAGCAGGATCGCGTGGACGGAGGGGTCGAGGTCGGCTCGCTCGACGCACTGCTCCAGCTCGCCGACGAGAAGGCGCGTGATCCCGTTGCCGCGATGGGGACGGTTGAGCGTTATCCGGGCGACGCGGTCGGTTACTTCGTAGAGGAGCGTTTTGGGGGCCATCGACGAAGTCTCGCATGGACGCCCGGGTCGTCGTCCGAGGCGACAGCCACACCTCGCGCCAGTCCCCGGGAAGCGAACGGAAGGGGGGGGATTCGAACCCCCGAAGCGGGGGTTGCCCGCTTGCCGGTTTTCAAGACCGGTGCATTCAACCGCTCTGCCACCCTTCCCTAACGCGGGCCATGAAGGCTAGTCGACCGCCGGCCAGCGGGCAATAGGGCGCCCGCTCGCACCCGCCGCTCAACAAAGCTCGGGGACCGGGCGTACGAGGCAACCGCTGCGGAAGATCCTAAGGGGCGGTTTCGCGTGCCCAGAAGAACCAGTCGACTCCTGCGTGGTGCGGCTGAGCGAACCGTTTGCGTTCAAGCCCTCCAGGAGTCCAGTCCATATACCCTGATAAGGCACCACCCACTGGGTCTACCGTGTTCGTCTCCGCCCCGAGGCCCGTGAATGCGAAGAAGGCGCGCTGGGACCGAGCGCTGCCCAGCTTTACCCATCCCCGTCGAGGACGTCCTTGGCCTTCTCCGCGGCTTTGTCGATCTTGCCCTTGACAGTTGCCTTCGCCTGGTCGGCTTTGCCCTCGTGCTTGAGATCCTCGTCGCCGGTGAGGCTGCCGGCGGCCTCCTTCAAGCGGCCCTTGCCCTCATCCACGTTCTTGTCGGTGGACATGCTTCTCCTCCCAATCTGGTGTCTCGGTTCGTGGACCTCTCTACCCGTTCGTGTACCGGTCAACCATTTGGGGCCGCTGACACCTCCCCGAAAAGAGAGATCACCTAGCGACAACCTCCAGAGGCTTCGGTTGATCTAGTTGCTCTGAGCGCGGTTGGTCTTCGGTCATGCGGGTATCGAAAGACCACTGACTATGAGCGGCAATCTCTGGAAGGACGAAAAGAGAAGTCCTGGGCCGTGGCCGCAGGGCAACCGGGCACCCTTGGCGATGATTGCGGTGGTTCTCGCCCTGGCGGCCCTGAGTCAACTGCACAACAAAACGGTTCTGGCCGTTTTCGTGATTGTCATAGGACTGGGCGCGTTTTACTGCGCGGTACGCCTGAACCCCGAACGCCACCGTGAAGAACGCTACACCCGTGGATCAGGTTGGTGGGTGGGGCTGATCATGTCGAAGCTGCCTATGGGTGCGACACGAGTGATCTGGGTTCTCATGGGTATTGGCATCTGCACGCTCGGCGTACTCGCGCTGCTAAGCAAATAAGTCACGGTCGGTCGTACCACCTCCCACCCCTGGCGTTCGGCCTGCCGTCCTGCTGTTCGCCCCGGCGGACTCATTGGGAGCGAGACCTGCCCACCGATGCCGAAGCTCGGATCGAGATTTCCAGCGGCCGCGATCGCGCTTGCCGGCGAGCACACAAGCCTGTCGTGCTCGCCACGACGGCTAAGAGCGCCCTCAAATCCCTGCCTCACATAGGACCCGCATCGAGAAGACATGGCAGACAGCTACCCCGAACACCCCCACCCACTCGCCCTCTGGGTAGGGGAGATTCGACGAACGGTCGATTGTGGACTGTTGTCTGTTGAGCCTCAACGCTCTATCGCCGATCAGGAGGGGGTGGGGATGATCCGTCCAGACATAGCTTCCCGTCGGTTCGGGCTCATACGAACGATCGTCGCCCCGATCGCACTGCTGGCGAGTTTGCTCGCGATGAGTTTCCTGAGCTCGCCGGCGGGCGCAGTCGAAACGGGTGTGGTCGTCAACGGCCCAAGCGGACTGTCTCCCGAAAGCGACGGTCAGCTCGCCGGCCTGGGTGTGGGCTGGGTGCGGGGATTCGTGCCTTGGACCGTGTTCGAACCCAATCAAGGCCACCTCAACGAACCACAGATCGCCGCCCTGGAAGCGGGTTTGAACGCGCTTCCGAAGGGCACGAAGGTGATCCTCGACGTGGTCAACACTCCCCAGTGGGAGTCCGGCTCGGCCAATCCTGTGACGCCTCCGCGCGACCCGGCCGACTTCGCTCACTTCCTCGGCGCGATCTCCAAGCGCCTGGCCGGCAAGGTGGACGCTTGGGAGATCTGGAACGAGGAGGACGACTCGCTGTGGTGGGCCGGCGGACCCGACGCCGCCGCATATACGGCGCTGTTGAAGGCTGCCTACCCCGCGATCAAGGCTTCCGACCCGGCCGCCAAGGTGGTGTTGGGCGGACTGACGGGCAACGACTACGAATACCTCTCCCAGGTCTATGCCGACGGAGGCAAGGGATCCTTCGATGCGGTGGCCGTACACACGGACACGATCTGCGACGTGGCCTCCCCATATGAAATCTTGCGCAACGGACGCACCGATCAGCGCATCAATCGCTGGTCGTTCTTGGGCTATAGGACCGTCCACGAAACGATGCTCGCCAACGGCGATGACAGTCCGATCTGGATGACCGAGCTCGGCTGGAGCACTGACACTCAGACCTGCAACTCGGGCGCCTGGGCCGGCCAAAAGCCGGCGGGCGTGACCCCACAGGAACAGGCCACCTTTCTAAGACAGGCATACCACTGCTTGGCCCAAGACTCCTACGTACAGGTGGGCATCTGGTACGGGCTGCAGGACACCGAACCGTTCGGCACGCCTCGCGGCAGCTACGGGCTGCTGGGCCCCAACCTGCAGGCCAAGCCGGCCTACGGGGTCCTGGCCGAATACGACCGGGACGGCGACCGCTTGAGCGAACAGTGCGGCGCCCAACAGGGACCCCAGATCACCCTGACGAGCCCGAGGACGGGGGTGCGCTACAGCAACACGTTGCCGATCTCGGTAACCGCGAGCGACAGCGTGGGCGTCTACCAGATCTCGCTGTACGACGACCACCACATCATCCGCAGCTTCTATGTCCACGGCGGGCTGTCAACCTTGAGCGGGCACATGATTTGGTACGGCGCACGCTTGCTCAAGCCGGGCAAGCACACCCTGATGGCGGAGGCCTTCGACGAGCGCAACAACACGAGTACGACGTCGATCACGATCGTCAGGGCGGGCAAGCCCAAGAAGAAGCACAAGAAACACAAGCACCGCCATCCCAAACATTGAGCGAGACGTGTCGCGATCGCTGCGCGGCCCGCGCCGAGACGCGGGAGGGCGTCTGTGCCGGGGAGGGCCACAGGCTCTAAACTGGCCTTCCGCAGTCCCGGGAGAGGTGGCCGAGTGGCTGAAGGCACTCGCCTGCTAAGCGAGTATGGGGGTCAAACTCCATCGGGGGTTCGAATCCCCCCCTCTCCGTTGTCCGCCGACGCTCCCGCGCGGTCGCTGGCAAAGTGGGGGGCGTGCTCCCGCTCAGGTCGCGACCCAGGACGTTGCGATAGTCCTCGCGGGTCAACTTGCCGTTGGCGCGGAAGCCGATCGTCCCTGTCGGCATGTCAGAGATTCGTTCGATCATCGTGGTTCCTTTCTAGTGGGCCGCGCGCGCAGCGCGTCCCCGTGCGGCTTGCCTCATCGCCGCCTGGCATAGCCGCTGCCACAATACCGGCGTGAACCATCCCAACCCCGCAAGCGAGCACACTCGCAAAGTGCTCGCCGACGTGGCCGACGACCTGCCCGTCGAGGATCGCGAGGACTTCGAGGACGCCAAGCGTGGGCTCATAGCGTCGAGCCCGGAGCTTGTCATCCGCAACGAGGACGGGCGCAGCGTGTGGGACATGGACAGTTACGGGTTCGTGGACGCGGACGCCCCCGACACCGCCCACCCGAGCCTGTGGCGCATGGCCCAGCTCAACGGGACGCACGGCCTGTTCGAGGTCGTGCCCTCGATCTACCAGGTGCGCGGCTATGACATCTCCAACGTCACCTTCGTCGAGGGCAAGACCGGCGTGATCGTGATCGACCCGCTCGTCTCCACCGAGTGCGCGGCCGCCGCGCTCGCCCTGTACAGGGCCCATCGTGGCGAGCGGAAGGTCAGCGCCGTGATCTATACCCACAGCCACGTCGACCACTTTGGCGGGGTCAAGGGGGTCGTCTCGGCCGAGGACGTGCGGGCCGGGCGCGTGCCGATCTGGGCGCCGGCGGGATTCCTCGAGCACGCCGTCTCCGAGAACGTCTTGGCGGGCACGGCGATGGCGAGGCGTGCCGGCTACATGTTCGCCCCGGCCCTTGAGCGTGGGCCGCGCGGGCAGGTGGACGCGGGCATTGGCAAGACGACCTCAAGCGGCAGCATCACCTTGATTCCCCCAACCCACGACGTGACGTACACGGGTGAGGAGGGGGAGATAGACGGCGTGCGTTTCTGCTTCCAGCTCGTGCCCGATAGTGAGGCGCCGGCCGAGATGAACTTCGGCTTTCCCGCCCTCGGAGTCCTGTGCGTCGCGGAGAACGCGGTGCACTGCATGCACAACGTCTTGACTCCGCGCGGAGCCCCGGTGCGCGACTCGCTGCGTTGGTCCAAGTACTTGGGTGAGGCGATCGAGCTGTTTGGCGCGCAGACCGACGTGATGTTCGCCCAACACCACTGGCCGCGCTGGGGCAAAGCCCGCGTGATCGAGCACTTGGCGCGCCACCGCGACATGTACCGCTACCTGCACGACCAGACCTTGCGCCTGGCAAACCGGGGCCTCACGCCAACCGAGATCGCCGCCGAGGTGCGCCTGCCGCCGAGCCTCGAGCGCACCTGGTCGTGCCGGGGCTATTACGGCACCGTGAGCCACAATGTGAGGGCGGTCTACCAGCGCTACCTGGGCTTCTTCGACGGTAACCCGGCCCACCTCGACCCGTATCCACCTGTGCAAGCGGGACAGCGCTACGTGGACTTGGCCGGCGGGATCGAGGCCTTGCTCGCCACCGCTCGGGCGGCATTCGCCGAGGGCGATTACCGCTGGGTGGCCGAGCTGTGCTCACACGCCGTATTCGCCGACTCCCAATGCTCAGAGGCACACGACTTGCAAGCCCAGGCTTTGGAGCAGCTCGGCTACCAGGCCGAGAGCGCGGTCTGGCGCAACCTGTACCTGGTCGGCGCACACGAGCTGCGCTCCGGTCCGCCGCCCCCGCCAAGCGGCCGCAACGTGGCAAGCGCCGACGTGGCCAAGGCCCTGTCTTTGGAGCAGTTGTGGGATGCCATGGGCGTGCGCCTCGACGGACCCAGGGCGTGGGACACCAAGATCGTGCTGGCTTGGGATTTCACCGACGTGGGCGAGCAGTGGACCGTGTCGGTCGAGAACGGCGCGCTGAGCGCGGTCCAAGGCCTCCTCGCCCCTGGCGCCGATGCCAAGGTCACCTTGACACGCACGGCCTTTGACGCCGTTCTACTGGGCGAGGGCAACGGTCCTGAGCTGTTTGCAAGCGGCGCGATTGCCGTGGCAGGCGACGGGGCCAAGCTGGGCGAGTTCTTGGGTCTGCTCGACGAAGGCGACCCGGTCTTCGCGATTGTCACGCCCTGAAGCCCACACGCTCAACGCGTAGCCGAGCTCTCCGAGACGCACGCATGTCCTTTCCCGGCGCGCACGTCCTTCCCGGCCGTTACTTGCGAAGGCCCCTCAGTCGAGGCCAAGCACGAGCTTGCCTAGGGCACGACGCTGGTCGATGTCGCGGAACGCGCCAGCGGCTTGCTCCAGCGGTACGCACGCCCCAACTATTGGTTTAATGAACCCTTCGTCGATCATGCCCGCGATGGCCTCGCCGATGGCTCTGTTGCGAGACGGATTGCCCATCACATAAGCACCCCAACCGGCGCCCACGACCGACACGTTGCGCAGCAGCAAGCGGTTGACCTTGACCTCGGGGATCGAGCCCTCGGTGAAACCGACAACGAGCACGCGCCCGTCCTCGCGCAGGCAGCGCAAGCTGTCGGTGAAACGGTCACCGCCCACCGGGTCGAGCACCACGTCGACGCCGCCCAGCTCGAGCACCTGCTCGCGCCAAGGCCCGTCCGAGCGCACGACCTCGTCCGCCCCGGCCTCGCGCGCCACGCGCTCCTTCTCGTCGCTCGAGACAACCGCGATCGTGGAGGCGTCCAGCGCCTTGGCGACCTGCAATGCAGCCGTGCCCACGCCGCCCGCGGCTCCATGAACAAGCACGCGCTCGCCCTCTTGCAGGCGGCCGCGCAGCTTCAAGGCGAAGTACACGGTGTGGTAGTTGAGGATCACCGACGCGCCCTGCGCGAAATCGAGCTGCTCCGGCAGGGCGAAGGTGAGGTAGGCAGGCGCCACAGCCCGCTCGGCCATGCCGCCGAGCACGGTGAAAGCCATTACGCGCTCGCCCTCCCTCAGGCCGCTGTCGGCGGGCGCCGAGATGACCGTGCCGGCTACCTCCGAGCCGGGCACGAACGGCGGGTCCGGTTTGAGCTGGTACAGGCCCCTTGTTTGCAACACGTCCGGGAAGGACACCCCGGCGGCCTTCACGTCAATTAGCACGCCTTCGCCAGGCGTGAGCATGTGGTTGGGCTCGGGCTCCCCCACGTCCACGACCTTGATCGCGTCGGGGCCGGTCAGCTCGCTTATCTGGACTGCGCGCACGCGCTTAGGTTACGCGAATGCGCTAAGCGAACTCTCATCGCCCCTTAGGTTTGCGTTTAGTCCTTCCCATGAGTCTTGCCAACAGCAGCGGCGCCCCCTCGATGAGCGACGACCGACCCAACATCCCGGGACCGGGACTCGACCAGAGCACGCGCGACCAGCGACGCCACGAGCAGCGCCAGCATCGGCGCAACCGGCGGCTGTGGATCGTCTCGGCGGCGGTTCTCGCCTCGATCGCCGCGATCGTAGCTATTAGCGCGGGCGGCGGCGGGTCCCCGAAAGGCGCGACTCACACAGACTCGGTGTCGAGCGCCCCCCAC
>JBAURN010000181.1:0-3099 GCA_049581225.1 Solirubrobacteraceae bacterium | reverse complement strand
CGCGTATAGAGTGGATTCGGACGTTCTGGCAGTTTCAGCGTCAGCCGTAGATAGCCCGGTCGCTGCCGTGAAAACAACCTCGCTGGCCAACACGACCCATTACCAGTCGTCATCCGGGAACGAATCCCGTACCTCGACGGAGCGCCCTGCCATTCCCAGCACGGTGCTTCTCCACTGCGTACGCGCGACGGTTGTTAGCGAAATGCTAAGCGTCATCAGACAGACGAGGGTGGCGCCGCCTCATAAACTCTCCGAACATTGGAGCCGTGTAGGCATACACACCGTGATCGTCGCGGTAGGTCAGGTTGTCGGCGATCAAGCGCGTCAGGCTTTGTGCCAGCGCACCCGTTGAGCGACCCGTCGCAGTATCCAGATCGGCCTTGGTGAATCGCTCACCGCCTAGCGAAGCGGCGACACGAAGCGTTCCTTGATCGGCCTGTCGCGCGTCGCGATATCGGGGCTCGAAGAACTCATCGTCGAGACTGCTCTGAATCGCGCGTCGCTCGCGCGTGTAAAGCTCGTCGCTGATCGTGTGCTCGCCGTAGAGGTCGGCTGCGTCCCATAGGGCCTCCCCGAACCACTGGATGAAGTACGGGTAGCCATCGACATCACGCGCCACCCGTTCGGCAACGCCCTCGTCGTAGGTGATCTCGCTGGGCGGTTCCACAAGCGCCTGTGCTGCGGCGCTAAGCGTCGCGGGCGGCACGGCTTGCAGGGGCAGGTTCTCGATCGTCTCGGCGCGGAACAATCGCTCCGCATTGCTTCGTGCCGCGTGGATGTTGGCGGTTAGAGGCGGCAGACCGCACAGCACGAGCATGACCGGCAGAGGGGGCTCATCCTGGTCCTGCACAGCGACGATGGCAGATAGAAGGGCGCCGAGAGGGAACTGGTGCTTGGCCGGGCGGTCGTAGACGCTGTGCGCCTCGTCAAAGAGAAGCGCGACTCCGCGGTCCTGCGCGCGCGCCAAACTGCCCACCTCCGCAAGCGCGACGCGAAGTCGGTCCTCGAGCACCGACTTCGGCGGCTCCGAAGCCCCCGGACGAATCGCGATCGTCACATCCTCGGCGATCTGAAGCTCAATCCGTCCGATTGCCTGCAGCGCAGCGCTGGCACCCTTCTTGAGCTTGGCCTTGAGGCTGAGCGCCTCGACCGTTTCTTGTAGGTAGCCGGCGAGCGCCGTCGCGAAGTCGCTCTCCTTACACAGCCTCGCGCTCCAGTCGCGGCGAACGACCACCCAGTCGCGCCGTCGTGCGATGCGCTCGTACTCCTTGAGCAGCACCGTCTTACCGACGCCGCGCAGACCGGTGATCCGCACGTTGCGTCGCTTCTCCGGATAGTCGTCAAGCAGTCGTTCGAAGCGTCGGACCTCCCCAGCACGACCAGCGAGATAGGGGGGACGCGTGCCGACTCCGGGGCTGTAGGGATTCTTTGCCACACGGCAAAGATAGCAAAGCTCACAGACGATCACAGAACTCTGTGAGGTTCTGTGAACTCAGATCATGTTCTGTAAAAATCGGCAAACGGCTCTCTTGGGGAGACCGCTGAGTTCGACGCACCCAGCGGTAAAACTCCTGCAAATCGCGACACAACAGGAACTGGTTGTCTCGCCCTGCTGTCAACGGCCTTTCCAGAACCAGCCTCAAAGACTTCGGATCGCGTGCACAAAATCTCTGCAAATCACGATAAAATTGAGGAGCTGTAGACGGCTTTTGGGGAGAGTCCTGGGTAGACGGACGTATGTCTGCACACTTGGAGACCCAAGAAAGTGCCTATTTGCAGTGCTTTCTGGAAGGCGACGACCGGAGTCGAACCGGTGTAGACGGCTTTGCAGGCCGCTGCGTAGCCACTCCGCCACGTCGCCAGGATTGTTCTCCAAGCGTATCGGGCGCGACCGTCGAGAACCTGCTGCGAGTCTTGAGGGCGCTCGGGATTCAAGACCTCCTGACCGAAGCTCTGGACCCACTTGCCAGCGACATCGGTCGGTTGCGCTCGGAGGAGGAGCTACCTCGTCGCGTGCGACCGAGGAGGCTGACGGGCGATGGTTGAGCAGCCGGTCGAGGTGGACGTGAAGATCGCCGGCCGCAATCTTCCCGCGGGACGGCTCTGGACGCATCGGCTACGTGAGTGCGATGACAATGCTGCAAGCAAAGGACGGCGAGCAGGACAGCTATCTCGAAATCGGACAGACGATCGAAGAGCGCTCGCCGGACGCCGGGGCAGACCTACGGGAGCTGTGGCGACGGATCGTCTTCACAACCCTGATCTCGAACACCGACGACCACCTTCGCAACCATGGGTTCCTGCGCAAGAGCAACGCCGCTCGCGAGCTGGCGGCGGCGCACCGTTGATTCAAGCGATCCAATCTATTTGACGACAGGAGTAGGATGGACGGCGGCTCGATCATGGACTCGCCGCGGCGCCTGCCGTACCCCTGGACCGGACGGCCCGCAGTGGCATGTTGGCTTGGCGAGCCATGAGCGCATCCTGGCTCTCCGGTCGCGCCAGAATGTGGCTGATCGGAGGGCTGATCGTCGTGATCGGGGTCACCGGGTCGGCCTTCCTGGCCTCCTCATGGCGGGCGAGCTCGCTGCACGCCAACAGGAAGTCCTTCGAAGCCACGGTCGCTGACCTGAGCAGCACGCTCACGGCGAAGCTCCAGACGAAGATCGACCTCACGCGGGCGATGCGCTCGATCGCGACGCTCGAGCCGAACGCCGGCGATACGCGCTACGTGCAGTGGTACAAGCAACTGCAGCGCGGGGCCCCCACCTCGCCCGACGTCACGGCCGTCTTCATCCAGGAGGTACCCGCCTCCGAACTGCCCGCGTTCCGCGCACAGGCGGAGGACGACCCGACGGCCCAAAAGGCGCTCCACGGCTCCTTCCAGATCGTTCCCTCCGGCAGCCGTCCGTTCTACTGCCTGACGCGCGCGATGGTGGGCAACCCCGGTGGAAAAACCGTCTACCCACCGCTACTCGACTACTGCGCGCCGGCCCTGCCCGGCATCGGCAAATCGCCATACGCGGCCCTGATCGGCATGGAGCGCACGACGGGCGCGCTGATCGTCACCCCGCTACCCGGTATCGGCGTCGCCTCGTT
>JBAURN010000180.1:0-11823 GCA_049581225.1 Solirubrobacteraceae bacterium | reverse complement strand
GGGCCGGGCCGAGGCGGCGCGATCGACTTGACGCTCGCCGAGCTCGCCGCCGCCCACGGCGCCCTCGCGGAGCTTTTCGAGTGACTGCTACCGTGAGCAAAGCTATGCCTGATGGAAGGGCCGTCAGCCCTTGTCCGGAGGACCGCGACGGACCGCGCGACGAGTGCGGTGTGTTTGGCATATACGCGCCCGGTCACGAGGTATCGCGACTGTCCTACTTCGCGCTGTACGCGCTTCAGCACCGGGGCCAAGAGTCGGCCGGGATCGCCGCGGCCGACCGTGGCGGCAACATCATGACCCGTCGCGAGCTGGGACTGGTCTCGCAAGTGTTCTCCGAGAACGATCTGCGCACCCTCCAAGGCGAGCTTGCGATTGGGCACGTGCGCTACTCCACTACCGGCTCCAACGCGTGGGAGAACTCACAGCCGGTGCAGCGCTCGGAGGGCACCAACGGATCGAGGCGCGAGGTGGCCTTGGCCCACAACGGCAACCTCATCAACGCCGTCGAGTTGCACGCCGACCTGTCCGAGCAGGGCGTCACGTTCTCCTCGACATCCGACTCGGAGATCGTGGCCGCCTTGATCGCCACGCATCCGGCCGAGCAGATCGAGGACGCGATCGCCGACATCCTGCCTCGTCTGCAAGGAGCCTTCTCGATTGTCGTCATGACCAAGGACCGGGTAGTCGCGTTCCGCGACCCCCACGGCTTGCGGCCACTTGCGCTCGGCGTGCTTCCCCCGGCCGGCGATGGCACGGATGCGCGTGGCGAACGTCTCAGTGGGGAGGCGGGCTCGGGCGGGGATACTGGCGAGCCCGGGCGGGAGGGTCATCATTATTGCGTGGCCTCCGAGTCTTGCGCCTTTGACATCATCGGCGCCACCTTCGTCCGCGACGTCGAGCCAGGTGAGGTTGTCACCCTCGGCGCCGACGGCCTCCAAAGCCGGCAGGTCATGCCCGACTCCCGCAAGGCCTTTTGCGTGTTCGAGTACATCTACTTCGCGCGCCCCGACTCCCGCATGAACGGTCACGTCCTGCAAGTCGCGCGGGGGAGGATGGGGGAGATTTTGGCGCGCGAGTCGCCCGCGGAGGCCGATCTCGTAATTCCCGTGCCCGATTCCGGTAACGCGGCCGCGCGCGGCTATGCGCGTGCGAGCGGTTTGCCTCAAGACGACGGCTTTGTCAAGAACCGGTATGTCGCCCGCACTTTCATCCAACCTGGGCAGGAGCTGCGCAAGCACGGCCTGCGGCTCAAGTTCAATCCCCTGCCCGAGGTCGTCGGAGGCAAGCGCCTGGTCGTCGTCGACGACTCGATCGTGCGCGGCAATACCACCCGCCAGATCGTGCAGATGTTGCGTGACGCGGGCGCCGTCGAGGTCCACATGCGGATCTCCGCTCCCCCGATCAAGCATCCATGCCACTACGGGATCGACATGAGCACGCGCGAGGAGATGATCGCCCACGAACGCTCCCTTCCCGAGATCGCCGCCGAGCTGGGCTGCGACTCCTTGGCCTACCTCTCTTTGGATGGGGTGTACGAGGCGGTCGGCGGCGAACGCGCGACCCATTGCGACGCCTGTTTCACCGGCGAGTATCCGGTCAAGGGCAGCGCAGGCGCCCAAGGCAAGTACGCGCTGGAGGTAGCACCGGCTTGACAAGCGGGCTCGTCGCACCCGCCCGCCATGGGTGGCGCGGGCATGAGTGAGCCGCTATCGGTAGCCGTGCTCGTCGCGTGAGCCAGTCGCTTCCCATCGCCGTGCTCGTGTCGGGGACCGGCACCAACCTGCAAGCGTTGCTCGACACCGTCCACGGACACGAGGCCCAGGTCGTCGCGGTCGCCTCCTCGGCGCCTGGGGCCTTGGCCTTGGAGCGCGCCGCGGCCCGTGGTGTGGCGACCGCCGTATTCGAGCGCTCCGCTCACGCCGATCGGGAGGCCCGCGACGCCGCGATGGCCGCGTGGCTGGCCGAGCGCGGCGTGCGACTGGTCGTGCTCGCCGGCTACATGGAGCTGCTCACCTTCGCCTTCCTCGAGCGGTTTCCCGGCGCCGTCATCAACGTGCACCCCTCGCTCCTGCCGGCCTTCCCCGGCTTGCGTGCGATCGAGCAGGCCCTCGCCTACGGCGTCAAGGTGTTCGGGGTGACCGTCCATTTCGTCGATGCCGGCGTGGACAGTGGCGCGGTCATATTGCAACGTTCGATTGAGTTGCCCGATGCCCACGAGCCCGACCAGGTCCTCGCGGCTCTGCGGCCGATTGAGCACTCCCTGCTGCCAGAAGCCGTGCGTCTGTTTGCAAATGGGGTGCTCGGCCTCGATCCTGAGAATCCTCGCCGCGTCACGATCGCCTCCGCCCCAGCCCAGGTCTCGTGACCGGCACGCGGCCCTGGCTCCACGCGGATAATCTGCGCGCCACATGAGCGCTCCCCAGCCCAAAACCGCAATCGAGCGCGCCGAGCCGGGCGCGGTACGGGTGCGTAGAGCCCTGATCTCCGTGTCGGACAAGACAGGCGTCATCGAGCTCGCCGAGGGGTTGATCGAGCTTGGCGTGGAGATCGTCTCCACCGGCGGTACCGCGCGCGCCCTCTCCAACGCGGGCCTGGCCGCCCGCCCGATCGAGGATTTCACCGGCTTCCCCGAGATGATGGACGGGCGCGTCAAGACTTTGCACCCGCGTCTCTACGCGGGCCTGTTGGCGGTGCGCAGCGATGAGTCCCACCTCCGAGCCGCCGCCGAGCACTCGATCGAGCCGGTGGACCTGGTGTGCGTGAACCTGTACCCCTTCGAGCAGACGGTGGCGCGCGGCGACGCGTCCGACGCGGAGATCGTCGAGAACATCGACATCGGCGGGCCCACCATGATCAGGGCGGCCGCCAAGAACCACGCCTACGCCGCCGTCCTGGTCGACCCCGCCGACTACACCCTCGTGTTGACCGAGTTGCGAGAGTCGGGCGGCGCTCTGTCGATGGCCACGCGCGAGCGCCTTGCCGGCAAGGCCTACGCTTGCACCGCGCGCTACGACGCTTCGATCTCCACCTGGTTTGCCCAGCGGGCCGACGAGGACTTCCCCGCCCAGCGCGCTTTCGCATATGAGAAGCAGGCCGACCTGCGCTACGGCGAGAACCCCCACCAGCGCGCCGCCTACTACGCCGAGGTCGGGGCCCCCACGCACCTCTTGGCGGGCGTCACCCAGTTGCACGGCAAGGAGCTGTCCTTCAACAACCTGCTCGACCTCTCCTCGGCGCGCGAGCTCGTCGAAGATTTCTCCGAGCCCGCGTGCGCCATCGTCAAGCACAACAACCCCTGTGGATGTGCGCTCGGCAGGACCGCCCAGGATGCCTACGAGCGAGCCTTCGCAAGCGACCCCGTCAGCGCCTACGGTGGCGTGATCGCGCTCAACCGGCCCGTCGACCTCGACTGCGCGCAAGCTCTCTCCAATCAGTTCATCGAGGTCCTGTTGGCGCCGCGCTTCGAGCCCGAGGCCCTGGAGGTGCTCACCCAAAAGAAGAACGTGCGCCTCTTGGAGCTGCCCGACTGGCCCGAGCCGGTCGGCGGCCTGGAAGCCAAGCCGGTGATCGGTGGCCTGCTCGTGCAAGACCGCGACGAGGTGGCCGAGACAGTCGAGCAGATGACGGTCATGAGCGCCAAGCAGCCGACCGAGGCCGAGTGGGATGACATGCGCTTTGCCTGGCAGGTGTGTCGCCACGTGCGCTCCAACGCGATCGTGATCGCTCGCGAAGGTGCCACGCTCGGGATCGGCGCCGGCCAGATGAGTCGCGTCGACGCGGTCCGCATCGCGATCGAGAAGGCCCGGGCGGGAGCGGGCGACGCCGGTGGAGAGGGCGGCTCAGAGGCCGCCGCCTCAGCTCGGGTGGCCGGCGCCGTGCTTGCCTCCGACGCCTTCTTCCCCTTCGCCGACGGTCCCCAGCTGGCGATCGACGCGGGCGTGAGCGCGATCATTCAGCCGGGCGGCTCGGTGCGCGACGAGGAGGTCGTGGCGGCGGCTGACGCGGCCTCCGTCGCTATGGTGGCTACGCATGTCCGCCACTTCCGCCACTGACGACCGAATGGCTGCGTCTGGCGGCGTCCTCAGTCGCTCATGTGCTGAGCACATTTCGCTCCTTGCGTCCTTGCCAGACTTGTCCTTCGGCCGTCAGTGGGTGTTCGTATGACAAATGGTGGGTCGGCGATCTCCGTCGCGGGGCTGACCAAGTCCTACGGCGAGATCGAAGCCGTCCGCGGGATCGACTTCAAGGTCGCGCGCGGGGAGACCTTCGGCTTTCTCGGCCCCAACGGCGCCGGCAAGTCGACCACGATCTCGATGCTCTGCACCCTGGCGCGGCCCACCGGCGGCACTGCTGAGGTCGCAGGGCTGGACGTGGTGCGCGAGCGCGACCGCGTGCGCCGCAACATCGGGCTCGTCTTCCAGGACACGACGCTCGACAATTACCTGAGCGCCGAGCAGAACCTGCGTTTGCACGCGGAGCTCTACGGGATGCCGCGCGAGCAGATCGCCCCGCGCATGCAGACGGTCCTCGAGATGCTGCAACTGTGGGAGCGCCGCGAGAGTCTCGTGGGCACATTCTCAGGGGGAATGAAGCGACGCCTCGAGATCGCCCGCGGCTTGCTCCATTCGCCGCGCGTGCTGTTTCTGGACGAGCCCACGATTGGCCTGGACCCGCAGACGCGCAGCTCGATCTGGTCCTACATCACCAAACTGGAAGACGAGCAGGACGTCACGATCTTCCTCACCACGCACTACATGGACGAGGCCGAGTACTGCGACCGCATCGCGATCATCGATCGCGGCAAGATCGTCGCGCTCGACACGCCCGAGGCCCTGAAGGCGAGCGTGGGCAAGGACCGCGTGCAGATCACGACCGAGGACGACACCGCCGCGATCGCGGCGTTGGCGGAGCGCTTCGACATTGAGGCTCAGATGGCTGAAGGCGAGGTCACCTTCGGGGTGGCCTCCGGCGAGCAGTTCGTACCACGCCTGTTTGCCGAGCTCGGCCTCGCGATCCGCTCGGTCAGCGTGGCTCGGCCCTCGCTTGACGACGTGTTCATGTCTTACACGGGCACCACGATCCGCGACGCCGAGGCGGGCTCCAACGACATGATGCGCAACATGGCAAAGATGATGAATCGCTGATGGCCACCAAGAGCACCCTCCCACCCGCTCCCGCCCCGTCGGGGGGCGTGGCCTCGCACGAGGTAGCGGCCCAACACATCCCCGCGCGAACCCTGCGCTCGGAGCTGCGCGCGATCAAGGCGGTGTGGCGCCGCGAGCTGATCCGCTTCTCGCGCGACCGCCTGCGCATCCTGGTCTCGCTGATCCAGCCGTTCCTGTTCCTGTTCGTGCTCGGCACCGGCCTCTCCACGCTTGTCTCCACCAGCACGCACGGCGTCAACTTCAGGACCTTCATCTACCCCGGCATCCTGTGCATGGCGGTCATGTTCACGGCCATGTTCTCCGCCGCCTCGATCGTGTGGGACCGCGAGTTTGGATTCCTGCGCGAGATGATGGTCGCGCCGGTCAGGCGCTCCTCGATCGTGCTCGGCAAGTGCGTCGGAGGCGCCACGGTCGCCACTTTCCAAGGTGTGATCGTGATGGCGATCGGGCCGCTCGTGGGCGTCCACTACACGGTGGGCCTGGCGCTCGAGGTGTTCGCCCTGCTGTTGCTGCTGGCCTTCTCGATCACAGCCTTCGGCATGATGGCCGCCGCGCGGGTCACCCAGATGCAGTCGTTCATGGCCCTCATGCAGATGGCGATCATGCCCATGTTCTTCCTCTCGGGCGCCCTGTTCCCAGTCAACAAACTGCCGCCCTGGCTGGCGGTGCTCAACCGATTGGACCCGCTCACCTACGCTGTCGACCCGATGCGCCGCGCCGTGTTCGCGCACCTCGACATCTCCCCCTTGGTGCGCCAGGCCCTGGCGCCGGGAGTGACCTGGTGGGGCTGGCACGTGCCCGGTCTGCTGGAGGCCGCCATGGTCGGCATCATCGGGGTTGTGATGCTGGCGATCGCGATCGCCGAGTTCTCCAGCGTGGAGTAAACAGCGGCTTGGCTTGGAGCGTGGTGGAGGCCGACCCGCCGCGCTGGGACTTGACATCCCTGAGTTAACGATATATCGTGAGCTTACTTTGATAGATCACGATAGGAGTTAGATATGTTTGCTCATGCGATATATGCGACCGAGGAGGGGGGTTGCCTGCACGATGACCTGCGCTGCTTGCACCGCTCTCGGCAGGACCTGAAGGACTACTTGCGCGCTGTGACAGGGCGTGCAGGCGGGCCTGGCGGCGCGGGGGGACACCGGCATCACCACCACCATGGACCCCGCGATTTCGGCCCGGGCGGTCGCGGCGGCTTCGAAGGTTTTCCCTTCGGTGGCTTCGGCGGTCCCGGTGGGGGTCGTTTCGGACGCGGGCGCAAGGCCCGTCGCGGCGACATCAGGACCGCGGCGCTGCTGCTCTTGGCAGAGGAGCCTCGCAACGGCTACCAGATAATGCAGGAGGTTCAGGAGCGCAGCGAGGGCGTGTGGCGACCCAGCCCCGGCTCGGTCTACCCGGCCCTGCAACAGCTCGAGGATGAGGGACTTATCCGCTCGAGCGAAGGCGGCGGCGGGACCGGCAAGGTGTTTGAGCTGACCGACGCCGGCACGGCCCACGTACAGGAGCGCGACCCCGAGGCGCGGGCTCCGTGGGAGCAGCTGAGCGGCAACGTCAGCGATCTAGCCGCCGACTTGGCGCGAACGATGCGCGAGGTCGCCTCAGCCTTCACCCAGGTGATCCGCACCGGCAGCGACGCCCAGATCGGTGAGGCGAGCAAGGTGCTCTCGACGGCGCGGCGCGACCTGTACCGGATCCTGGCCGACGGGGATCCGGAGAGCTAAGGCTTCTCGGAGACCGCCTGCATCGCCACGCCCAGAAGCGGGTCCTGGGTTGCCGTCTCCCGCGACGCTTCGGAGGCAAGGATGCTCTCGCGCAGGCCCTCCTGATCTGAGAGCAGTCGGCGTTCGGTGAGCGGTTGTATCAGCCCACGCAAAGCGATCATCGGGCCCACCCAGCGCGGCGCCCACAGGCGCGCGGAGCGCCTTTCGATGCCGCGCTCGATCGCGTCGACCGCCGTCGAGACGGGAGCGGGCTTGCTGAGGAAGCCGGGGCTGTTGCGGCGCACCCCCTGCGTCGAGGGCTGCGCGAAGCTTGCGCGCACGAGGTCCGTATCGATGAATCCGAAGTAGGCACAGCCGACGCGCGCCCCGCTTGGTGCGGTCTCCATGCGCAGCGCGTCGGTGAACGCCTCCACGCCCGCCTTCGCCGAGGAGTAGGGGGCCATGAGTGGCGCGTGAGCGATCGCCGACAGCGAGGAGATGTTGAGCAGGTAGCCCTTGCGCTCCGTGATCTGGCCGATCAGCGCGCGGTCGGTGCGCCACACCCCGAGGAAGTTGACGGCGAGTGTCCGCTCGACCTGCTCGATGGGCGCTGTCGCGAGCGGCCCCGTGAAGGCGATGCCGGCATTGGCGATGCCCACGTCGATGGCCCCGAAGCGCTCGACCGTCACCGTCACAGCACGCTCCAAAGCCTCGAAGTCACACACGTCGGCCTCGATCGCAATCGCGCGATCGCCGAGCTGGGCGGCCAACGCCTCCAGGCGCTCGGGCTCAAGGCCGACGAGCGCCACGTTGGCGCCCTTTGCGTACAGCCGGCGGGCGGTCTCAGCGCCGATGCCGCGCGCGGCGCCGGTGATGAGCACAGTGCGACCGTTGACGTTGTAGGGGGGTGCTTGGTTGCGGCTCATGGGGCATCCACTCTACGCGTTTGCCGCGACGCGGCGCGTGTGGGCTTGGCTCCGCGAGTCACTCGGAGAGCGTGGCAAGTGCGCGGAGGTCATGCTTCCCTCACGACTCGCGCGCCACGGGCGGGGATCATCGTGATGTGATGGTTGCGCACACGCTCATCCTCGAGACGATCCGCCCGCAGCGTCGTGCTTTGCAGGATCGTGCGCAGGGCGACTCGCATCTCAAAGCTCGCGAAGGCCGCCCCGAGGCAGCGCCGCCGGCCACCCCCGAAGGGGATCCAGGTGTAGGTGGAGGCTGCTCCGTCCTCGAGGAAGCGCTCGGGGCGAAAGCGTTTTGGTTCGGGAAACAGCTCGGGGTCCCTGTGCAGCAGCAGGATCGCGGGCATCACGGTCGCTCCGGCCGGCAGTCGCCAGCCTCCGAGCTCGATCGGAGCTTGCAGTTGGCGCAGCACCGCGGGGATCACAGGCCTGATCCGCAGCGTCTCTTGGACGACCGCGTCGAGATAGGCGTCTTGCCCCTCGCGGGCCTTGACAAGAATGTCGGGATTGCGCAAGAGCCGCTCGAACGTCCAGGCCAAGCCCGTGGTGGTGGTCTCGTGTCCGGCGAGCAGCAAGGTGATGATCTGGTCGCGCAGCTCCTCGTCGTCGATCTCTCCGGCACGTACGAGCTGGGAGAGCACGTCCTCGCGCTCTTCGAGGCGGGGGTCGAGCCTGCGCGCGGCGATCTCCTCGCGCAGGAGCGCGTTGGCGTGCTCGACGTTGCGCCTGAAGCGCCGCCAGCGCCCGAAGTGCTCGAGCGGTTTGACCACCCACATCGCCATCAAGGTTGGATCGGTGGGGACCGCCGCCGGCAGGGCCTCGCGCAGGGCCGCCAAACGGACGGGGTCGGTCACGCCGATCACCGCCTTGAGGATCACCTCGAGCGTGATCGCCTGCATGCGCGGGTGCAGCGGAAAGGGCTCGCCGAGCGGCCAGCGGGCGATCTCCTCTTCGACGATGTCTTCGATGATCTCCCCGTAGCGGCGCACCGAGTCTCCATGGAAGGGCGGCAGCAGGCGCTTGCGCGCCTGCAAGTGGGGGTCCTCGTCGAGCACGAGCACCGAACGCTCGCCGAGGACGGGCGCGAGCAGGGAGTTGCCGTCGCCGGCGTGGTACACGGCCGGGTCGCCGGTGAAGATCTGCTTGACCAGGTGCGTGTCGTTGACGACCACCGCCGTGCCCCACGGGAGCGAGCGGATCGTGAACACCGGGCCGTACTTGCGCTGATTGGCCGCGAAGAAGGGGATCGTGCGCCCCCAGGTGAGCGCGCTCTGCAAGAGCATCGGCATGCGCGGGCCGGGTGGGAGCGAGGGGCGGGCAGGGTCGAGGTGAGGAGGCGCGATGGGCGCGGTCGCGGTGGCCATGAGCCGTAGCTTACACGATTTGATGTCACATCGTTTGACGGCGCATCGTTCTACGGCGCATCGTTTGGGGATATCATTGACGTGTGTCGAGCGAGACCGCCCTCACGATCGAGCAGCTGGCGGCCCAGACTGGTATGACGGTGCGCAACATTCGTGCGCATCGAGCACGTGGCTTGCTGCCGGCGCCGGCGGTGCGTGAGCGCATCGGCTACTACGGCCCCGAACATCTGGCGCGCCTGCAGTTGATCCAGGAGATGCAGGCCGAAGGCTTCAACCTGCGCGCCATCCAGCGCTTGCTGGAGGAGACGCACGGGCGCCCCGAGCAGCTGCTCAGCTTTGGCGAGGCTGTGCACACGCCTTTCGAGACCGAGCAGCCCCAGGTGTTCACGCTCGAGGAGCTGTGCGCGCGCTTCGGCGACGTGGACGACGGCCTGCTGGCGCGCACGGAAAAGATCGGCCTGCTGGTGGACCTTGGCGAGGAACGCTATGAAGCGCCACTGCCCTCATTGCTCGACGCCGCCGAGGAGGTTGTGCGTCGCGGCGTGCCGCTTGACCATGCGCTTACGCTCACGGGCAAGCTGCGCGCGCAGTGCAAGATCGTAGCGCGCGAGTACGTGAAGTTGTTCTTGGAGGATCTGTGGAAGCCGTTCGCCGCGGCCGGCTATCCCGAGGAGCGTTGGGCCGAGGTGACCGAATCGATCGAACGTCTGCGGCCGCTGTCCTCGCGTGCCCTGTTGGCCTCCTATCAGCTGGTGATGACCCAGGAGGTCGAGGCGGCGTTCGGGCGGGAGCTGGAGCGACTTACCCGGGCGCGGCGGTAGGGCTTGGCGGCCTCGGCAGAAGCTGCTGGGGCCTCGACTTGTAGCGCAGGCTACGCCGTGGGCGCGTTTCGAGGGGAAAGATTGGCGACGCTGGAGCTGAATGTCGGCAGTTTGCTCACCAGCTTCTCTTCGCGCAGAATGTCAAACGGAGGACGTAGCGCCGGAATCAGTGCAAGCTCACGTATGGTCGTGGGCGCCACTTGCTTCTCCAGTTCGACCCCAGCGAGCTTAATCTTGGTGAGCACAGGTAGTGAAAAACCGGCTATTATCATAACGAGACCGATGAACCCGAGCGGCGCCAGGGTTGAAGGACTGGGATGACGTTCCAGTATTAGAGCGGATATGACCAGGCCCAGGCTCGCCACCAAGATAAAATAGGGAAGCCATCGTGGGAAACCTGACTGCGGATTGCCGCTGAGCCGTCGCAGGTTACGCTGGGCAGATAGGTACTCCATCGAGTCTGGCTGGTCGCTGCCTGAGTCGAGCACAGCTTTAAAGTCTTCCTTGGCACGTTTTGTATCCCCCACGGCGTGCGACGCAAAGCCGCGGTTCAGCAGCAAGGCAATGTAGCTTTTGTCCTGGCTCGGCGTCCCTGCCGCGAGTCCTCTTTGCGCAATCTCTATCGCGTCGCTATAGTAATCGTCGTCTTTATATAGGCGGCCGAGTTCGACATATACATGCGATAGCAAGCCGCAAGCGCAAATAAAGATGTCGTCCGTAGAGTTGACTGACGTCGCGGCGCCCGAGAGCGACATCGCCTTACGCAGGGATCCCTCCGCGAGGCGCCAGTGGTCCAGCCGTGATTGAGCGTTGCCCAGGTAAAGCCAAGCTTGGGCAGAGACAGGGCTAAGCGCCGTCGCTCTCGTATACTCGTTCACGGCCTCCGGGATTCTGTTTTGCCCTGCCAGCGAACAACCCAAATTGATATGTGCGATAGGGCTCAGCGACTTCTGTGCGACCGCTCGGCGAAGCGGGTGCTCGCTATCTTCATATCGACCCTGAGCATGAAGCACCTTGGCGAGATCAAATAGGATGTCGATGTCTTGAGGATCGAGCTCGCTGACGCGTTGGTACGCCAGTGTGGCTCCGTCGAGTTGTCCCAGCTCATCGAGCACCGTGCCCAGTCCTCGCTGGGAGGTTGGGTCGTTGGGGTTGAGTTGGGTTGCGTGACGGAATGAGTTTTCTGCGTCTTTTAGGCGTCCTTGGCTTCCGTAGAGGTTGCCTAGGGTGACGTGGTAGTAGGAGTCCTCGGGTGCCAGTGCGATCGCGTGCTGGTATGCGGCCTCGGCGTCGTCGAGTCGGCCTTGTCGCTCAAGCGAAAGGCCCAGGCTTCGCTGGGCTTGGGCGTCCTTGGGTGCGAGCGCTACGGCTTTTCTGTAGGCATTTTCGGCCTCCTCGAATCGTTGCTGGTGTTCCAGGTCGATCCCGAGGTCACGGTGGGCCCGGGGGTCGTCAGGGGTGAGTTCGAGTATTTGCCGGTCTATTTCTTCGGCTTCGCTGTAGCGTTCTTGTTGGGTGAGGAAAACGCCGAGGCTTCGGAGAAAGCGAGGCTCGCGCGGCGCCAGCTCGACGGCGCGACGTAGAGGAGCCTCCGCCTCCTCGGAGCGGTTCAATGATTGGAGGTCTATCGCCAGGTCTCTATGCGCGTCCGGCAGATTGGGGTCAAGCTCCAGAACTCGTCGGTCTATTGCCTCGGCCTCGCTGTAGCGTTCTTGTTCGGTGAGGAGAACGCCGAGGCTTCGGAGAAAGCGAGGCTCGCGCGGCGCCAGTTCGACGGCGCGACGTAGAGGAGCCTCCGCCTCGTC
>JBAURN010000179.1:0-8134 GCA_049581225.1 Solirubrobacteraceae bacterium | reverse complement strand
GCCGTGGGCCGGCAGACGCCTTCATTTCGTCGGTGTGGGCGGAGCGGGGATGAGCGGCTACGCGCGCGCCGCCCACGCTCTGGGGGCAAGCGTGTCGGGCTCGGATCGGGCCCCGAGTGCCTACCTTGAGCGATTGCGCGAGGAGGGTGTGCTGGAAGCCCACATCGGCCATGCGGCCGAGAACGTTCCGCCGGGGGCGGACGTCGAGCTGGTCCACTCGAGTGCCGTGTCTTTGGAGAACCCCGAGCGCAGGGCCGCTGTCGACAGGGGTTTGGCCGATCGTCCACGCGCCGAGCTGCTTGGCGAGCTGAGCGCGATGCGCCGCACGATCGCGGTGGCGGGCGCGCACGGCAAGACGACGACCTCGGCGATGCTCGTGCACATTCTGCTCTCGGCGGGATTTGACCCGGGGTGGCTGGTGGGCAGCTCGGTCGGTGGGGGCCTGGAGAACTCGCACTGGAGCGAGGGCGAGTGGCTGATCGTCGAGGCGGACGAGTCTGATCGCTCGATGCTCAGCTTGGAGGTGGAGATCGCGCTGCTGACCAACGTCGAGCTCGATCATCACGCGAGCTTCGCGACGCTCGAAGAGCTGCGCGAGGCGTTTCGCGAGTTCCTGGTCGGCGCCCCCCAAGCCGTGATCTGGGATCGACCGGATCTGCGCGAGCTGCGCGACGGTCCGGCCGTCTTCTATGAGCTGTCCGATTGGAGTCCCCGCGAGCAGGGCTCGGTCTTTGCGTGGCGCGATTATCAGGTGAGGCTGGCCGTGCCGGGCGCCCACAACGCGCTCAACGCGCTTGGCGCTTTGGAGGTGGCGACGCTGGCCGGTGTCCAAGCCAAGCCGGCCATCTCCGGCCTGGCGGGCTTTCAGGGAGCCGGCAGGCGCTTTCAGCCGCTGGGCCGCAGCGCCGGCGGGGCGTTGCTGTACGAGGACTACGCCCATCATCCGACTGAGGTCGCCGCGACGTTGGCGGCCGCGCGCACGCTGGGGGCAGAGCGAGTGGTGGCCGTGTTCCAGCCGCACCTGTATTCGCGCACGGAGCTGCTCGGCGAGGAGTTCGGCGCGGCGCTCGCGCAGGCCGACGTGATCGTGGTGCTGGACGTGTACCCGGCGCGCGAGCGGGCGGAGGACTATCCGGGGGTGAGCGGGCTCACGCTCGTGCGCAGCGCCGAATCGCACGCCGACGGTCGCCAGGTGCTGTGGGCGCCCGGTTTCCAGGAGGCAGAGGGCGCCCTGGCCGAGGTGCTCAAGGATGGAGATCTGTGTGTGGTGATGGGCGCCGGCGATGTCGATCGGCTCGGCCACAGGCTGGTGTGCGCCGATGTCTAGGTCCTCGCCCAAGACGTTGCCTTCGATCGTGCAACGCGATTTCCCCCTGGAGCGCATGGCCACGATCCGCACGGGCGGCCACGCCGAGTACTTCGCGCGCGCCGGTTCGAACGCGCAGTTGCGCGAGCTGCTCGTGTGGACGGATGCGATCGAAGCGCCGGTCGCGGTCGTGGGATCGGGCTCGAACCTCTTGATCGCCGACGAGGGTGTGCCAGGGCTCGTCCTCAAGCTGGACCGCAAGCTGGCCCTGATCCAGCATCAGGGCCAGCGCATGGTGTGCGGAGGCGGTGCCCGACTGCCGTCTGTCAGCGCGCGCGCCGCCCAGGCGGGACTATCGGGGATCGAGTTCGGCGTGAACATTCCCGGAAGCGTGGGCGGCGCGGTGAGGATGAACGCCAACGCCTACGGTGGGCGCTTGGTCGACACACTGGAGTGGGTTGAGATCGTCAGCCCGCGGGGCAGCGAGCGTCGCGTGCCCGAGCAGCTTGGGTTCGGCTATCGCCGCTCGAACCTGGGTGCCGCGGAGATCGTGGCTCGGGCCTCGTTCCTACTGAGCCCGGCCGCGGTGGCGGAGGTCAAGGCGACCATTGCCCAGATGCGGGCGGCCCGCCACGAAGCTCAACCGCAGGGGATCAAGACGTTCGGCTCGACCTTCAAGAACCCCGAGGACCCGAAGGCAGGTGGGCGCAGCGCCGGCCTGCTGCTCTCAGAGGCCGGCTGCAATGGACTGAACGTGGGCGGGGCGCGCTTCGCGCTCAAGCACGCCAACTTCATCGAGAACACTGGTGACGCGAGCACCAGCGACGTGGTGGCCGTCATGGCCGAGGGCAGGCGCCTGGTGGCCGAGCGCTTCGGCGTGGAGCTGGAGCCGGAGGTTCAGACGCTTGGAGCGGTGCGCTTTCCCTGGATCTCGTAGCGCTCGGCGGCCTCTTTGAGGATCGAGAGCATCGCCGGCGTGGCCGGGCTCAGACGCGCTTCGGTCGGAGCGGCGGCGATCACTTGGCGCAAGGGCGGACTGGGGGCCAGTTCGCGGATTGCGATGTCCTCGCGCACTCCGGACAGGGCCAGCTCGGGGATCAGGGCTACCCCGACGCCCGCGGCGACGAGACCTTGAACGGTCTGGTAATCGTCGCTTTCAAAGGAAACGTTCGGCTCGAAGCCGGCCGCGTGGCAGCAGCGCACCACATGGCGCGCGCACGGACTCTCGCGCGATGTCTGGATCCAGGCCTCGCTGCGCAGGTCGGCGAGGCGCAAGCCGCTCTTGCGGGCCAGCCGATGTGTGCCCGGCAGGGCCAGATACATGGGGTCCGAGAGCAGCTCGACCCGCTCCAGGCCCTCCAGGGTTTCGGGTTCCTCGAACTCGAACAGCAGCGCCAGGTCGAACTCGCCGGCGCGCAGGCGCGGGCCGATCTCCTCGGGCTCGCCCTCGGCCAGGGTCAGCTCGACTTCGGGGTAAGCCGCTCGGAAAGTCGCGATCGCGAGCGGCATCAGGGTGGCGCCGGCGGTGGGGAAGGAGGCCATTCGCAGACGTCCCGCACGCAGGCCGGCGATGGCTGAGAGCTCGGCCTCGGCGGCCTCCAGGCGCGCGAGGATTCCTTCGGCATGCTCGACCAAGGCCTGCCCGGCAGGCGTCACTCGCACGCCTCTCGCATGGCGCTCGAGCAAGGTCATCCCCGTTTCGGCCTCCAAGGTGGCGACCTGTTGAGAGACCGCCGACTGGGTGTATGAGAGCGCCTCCGCGGCCGCCGAGAACGACCCGCGCCGGGCCACCTCGACCAGCACTCTGAGTCGTCCCACATTGAGCATTAGCTGTCCTTATAGCTCAGATTATGAATTTCACTGGTACTGATGGCAGGTAGGTGGAACCCTGTGGGAGAAGTTCAAGCTTGGATCGTGCCACACACCACGATCGCCACAACTCCCAACAGGCGCCGGACAGACACGGTCAGGCGAAAAGGCACAAGGAGAAAGAGTCGAAATGTCCGCCAACATCATCATTTCCTATGACGGAACCAACAACGAGGACGACGCGGTGGCGCTTGGCCGTCTGTTCGCGGCCGCGGGCGCCGATGTGGCGCTGGCCTACGTGCGTCACTCACCCGAGGATGAGGCAAGCCGCGAGATTCTTGCCCAGCACGAGGCGGAAGTGCTGCTGCAGCGCGGCACCGAGCTGCTCGGCCAGGACGCGCCTCGCCACGTGATCACCGACCGCTCCACACCGGAGGGCCTCAGCAAGCTGGCCGCCCAGAACGGCGCCGAAGTAGTCGTCTTCTGCTCGGACTCCCACACTGCTCGCGGCCACATCGGGGTCGGCAACTCCGCCCAGCGTCTGCTGAACGGCGGCACGGTTGCCGTCGCGATCGCGCCCGCCGGGTTCGCCGCGGCCGCACAGCAGATCGCCCGCGTGGGTGTCGTCGGCGACGGAAGTGCCCAGGAGACCGCCCAGGCGCTTGCCCGCGCGCTCGAGGCCGAGGTGAGCGTCGCCGGCGAGCAGAACGCCGACCTGTTGGTCATAGGTTCGCGCCCGGAGGCCGAGCAGGGGCGCGTGTCGATCAGCGCCGCCAGCGAGAACCTGATCGAGAACGCCGTCGCGCCTGTGCTGGTGGTGCCGCACGGCAAGGCGCTCTCCTTCGACGGTGCAAGCATCGCTGCCTAGTAACGGTCACGCAAGCCACCTCGCGCGCATATAGCGCGCGAGGGCTTGTGCGAAGTCGAGCGCACCTCCGAGAAGGTGGCCGACCGGACCGGTCCACAGCCATCTCTCCAGACGATCGGTCCAACGTGCACGAGCAGGCATTCCCGCGCACGGTATCGTGGCAGCCGTGTCTCTTGCCTTGAAGACAACAGTCACCGAGCTGCCCGAGTCGCGCGTGCGCGTGCTCGTTGAAGTTCCGCCCAACGAGGTGGAGGTGCGACTGGAGCGCAAGGCACGCCAACTCGGACGCGAAATGAGGATCCCCGGCTTTCGTCGCGGCAAGGTGCCGGCGCCGCTTGTGATCCAGAAGGTGGGTCGCGAGGTGGTGCTCGAGGAAGCGGTGCGCGACACGCTCGGCAACTGGTATTCCGACGCGATCGACACGGCTGGAATCGTGCCGGTCGGTGACCCCCAGCTCGACCTGTCGGACCTGCCCCCCGAGGGCGCGGCATTGGAGTTCTCGATCGAGATCGGTGTGTTGCCGAAGGCCAAGCTCGGCGACTACAAGGGACTCGAGGTGGGACGCCGCGAGGCGCTTGTCGAGGACGAGGCGATCGAGAGCGAGATGGACGGACTGCGCGAGCGCCTGGCTCGCTTGGAGACCGTCGAGCAGCCGGCCGAGACGGGCGATTTCGTCGTGGTCGACTATGTCGGATCGGTCGACGGCGAGCATTTCCAGGGCGGCGAAGGACGCGACCAGCTCGTGGAACTGGGCTCGGGCAACCTGATCCCCGGCTTTGAGGAGGGACTGGCGGGAGCCTCGGCGGGGGAGACCCGCACGATCGACCTCTCCTTCCCCGCCGACTATCCCAACCAGGATCTCGCCGGCCAGGATGCCTCCTTCGAGGTGACGGTCAAGGAGGTCAAGCACAAGCAGTTGCCGGCGGTCGATGAGGACTTCGCCGTGGACATGGGCTTCGATTCGGTCGATGAGCTGCGTGAGGACATCCGCGGTCGACTTGGAGAGGCGGAGACGGGGCGCGTTGACGCGGAGTTTCGCGAGGCCGCGCTCGACGCGGCCGTGGCGGGTGCACACGTGGAGACCCCGGACACGCTCGTACAGGCCAAGGCTCGAGAGATGTGGGATCGGATGCTGCACACGCTCTCCCACCGTGGCATCTCGCGCGAGGCCTACCTGAAGATCACCGGACGCGAGGAGCAGGATCTGATCGCCGAGCTGGCTCCAGAGGCGGCCCAGTCGCTGCGGCGCGAAGCGGTGATCGCCGCGATCGTCGCGGCCGAGGGCCTGCAGGCCGGCGAGCAGGACGTACTCGAGGCGCTGGCCCCGACCGCTGCGCGCGAGGGTACCGAGCCGAGCGATCTACTGGCCGAGCTGGAGAAGTCCGGGCGCCTCCAGGACGTGCGCGACGATCTCGCCGCGCGCAAGGCCGTCGAGATGATTGCCGCGGAGGCCAAGCCGATCCCCCTCGAGCAGGCCCAAGCGCGAGAGAAGCTGTGGACGCCAGACTCCGAGGAGCAGGACGCTGCCGGCGAGGAGGCGGCCCGACTGTGGACTCCGGAGCGCTAGCCTATGGTGCACCGTCGTGGGCGCTCCGCGAGCACATCCTTGGAACGCCTTGTGAAGGAATCCGGCCTGTAAAGCGAAACTGAAGCGAGGACCATGAGCCCACTTGTCCCAATGGTGGTTGAGCAGACCTCGCGAGGCGAGCGTGCGTTCGACATCTACAGCCGTCTGCTCAACGAGCGAATCATCTTCCTCGGCACTCCCGTCGACGATCAGATCGCCAACCTGATCGTTGCGCAGCTGCTGCACTTGGAGTCTGAGGACCCCACCAAGGACGTCTCGCTGTACATCAACTCGCCCGGTGGCTCGGTCTACGCGGGCCTCGCGATCTACGACACGATGCAGTTCATCAAGCCCGACGTGCAGACGATCTGCGTAGGCATCGCGATGTCGATGGGTGCGCTCCTGCTCGCCGGCGGCGCGCACGGCAAGCGCATGGCGTTGCCCAACGCGAAGATCCTGATCCACCAGGTCTCATCCAGCTTCCAGGGTCAGGCGACGGACATCGAGATTCACGCGAAGGAGATCATCGACGTGCGCAAACGCCTTGATGAGATCATCGCCAAGCACACCGGGAAGAAGCTCGAGCAAGTCAGCAAAGACACCGAGCGCGATTACTTCATGAGCTCCGAGGAGGCCAAGGAGTACGGCATCATCGATCGAGTCATCTCGGAACATTAGTTCCGGTATGCGGGTCGGTTGAGGGGAGACACACAAAATGGCCAGACCGACAGATTCCAACGAGCAACTCCTGTGCAGCTTCTGCGGCAAGTCCCAGCGGCAGGTCAAGAAGCTGATCGCGGGTCCCGGGGTTTACATCTGCGACGAGTGCATCGATCTCTGCAACGAGATCATTGACGAGGAGCTGGCCGCGCCGCCCGCGTTCGACCTCGAGAACCTGCCCAAGCCGCGAACGATCTACGACGTGCTCGACGAGTACGTCGTCGGACAGGAGGCCTCCAAGCGCACCCTGTCGGTGGCGGTCTACAACCACTACAAGCGCGTTCAGATGATGCAGTCCGAGGACTCGGACATCGAGCTGCAAAAGTCCAACATCCTCCTGCTCGGCCCGACCGGCTGCGGCAAGACGCTCTTGGCCCAGACGCTGGCCCGCATCCTCAACGTGCCCTTCGCGATCGCCGACGCCACCGCGCTGACCGAGGCCGGCTACGTCGGGGAGGACGTCGAGAAAATCCTGCTCAAGCTCATCCAGGCCGCCGACTACGACGTCAAGAAGGCCGAGACCGGGATCATCTACATCGACGAGGTCGACAAGATCGCGCGCAAGGCCGATAACCCTTCGATCACGCGCGACGTCTCAGGCGAGGGCGTGCAACAGGCACTTTTGAAGATCCTCGAGGGCACCCAAGCCTCGGTTCCGCCGCAGGGTGGACGCAAGCACCCCCACCAGGAGTTCCTCACGATCGACACCACCAACGTGCTGTTCATTTGCGGCGGAGCGTTTGCCCATCTCGACAAGGTGATCGAGCGGCGCATCGGCCACAACGGTCTCGGCTTCGCCGCCTCGATGCAAACCAAACAGGAACGCGACACGGGGGAGATTTTCGAGAGCTGCCTGCCCGAGGATCTGATCGAGTACGGCTTGATCCCCGAGTTCATCGGTCGCCTGCCGGTGATGTCGGCCGTGCACCAGCTCACGCGCGAGGACCTCGTCTCGATCCTGACCGAGCCTCGCAACGCCCTGGTCAAGCAGTTCCAGCGCTTCTTCTCCTTCGACGGCATCGAGTTGGTGTTCGCCGAGGACTCGCTCCAGGCCGTCGCCGAGAAGGGTCTTGAGCGCGAAACGGGCGCGCGCGGTCTACGGTCGATCATCGAGGAGATCCTGCTCGAGGTCCAGTTCGAGCTGCCTTCTCGCAGAGATGTCAAGAAGTGCGTGGTCACCAGGGACACGGTCGAGAAAGGCACGACCCCGACGCTCGTAACCGAAGCGGTGGCCGAGGAGCCCAGCGAGCGCTCCCTGCGCGAGGAGTCGGCGTAGACGCCGGCACAAGCGGCGTCGATCGCTACGATCAACGCCCGTGAGCGAGCAGAGAGGGCCCAACTGATGCACGACGAGTTCCGCATAAGCGTGGAGCTTCAGCACGGCGAGGTCGCCAGGCTGATCAAGGCGCTCGAGGAGGTCGAGCACGGCACGTCGGGACCCGAGCACGTCGCCGTCAGCCACGACACGGACCACGTGTTTCTGTATGTCGATTCCAGCGAGAGCGCGGCGTGGGCACAGGACACCGTCAAGACGCTCCTGGCCGAGCTGCACACCCAAGGGAAGCTCAGCTCGTCTCGCTGGCATCCGGAGGAGGACCGCTGGGAGGACGCGTCGGTGGCTCTGCCCAGCACTCCCGCCGAGCACGCGGCCGAGCACGAGCTCCTGGAGCGCGAGGAGACCGAAGAGTCCGAGCGGGCTGGGTTCCCGGAGTGGGAAGTGCGCGTCACGCTACCCACCCATCACGACGCGCAAGCGTTCGCCGAGCGCCTGGCCAACGAGGGTATCCCCGTGCAGCGCCACTGGCGCCACCTCGCGCTTGGCGCCGAGGACGAGGACGACGCGCGTGCGCTCGCGGAGCGCCTG
>JBAURN010000178.1:0-6509 GCA_049581225.1 Solirubrobacteraceae bacterium | reverse complement strand
AGCCGCGCGCGGCGAAGCGCCCGTGCGGGACAACGGCCAGGCGACGCAGACCGAGCAGATAGGCGCCCCCCTGAGCTTCCGGGTCGATCTGGTCACGAAATGCGCGCAGGTTGGGCCGCAGGAGCATTCCGCCCAGCTTGCCTCGCGGCGAGGCGAGCGCGGCGTCTCTGACGGCCGCGAGCACGGTCTGGGAGACGCCCTCCATCAACTTGAGGGCGATGTTGCCGGTGAAGCCATCGCACACGATCACATCGGCTTTCCCACCCACGAGATCGTTGCCCTCGACGTTGCCGACCCAGGCGATGCGCCCATCCCGAGAGAGCTCGGCGAGCCTGGCGCCCGCCTCGAGAACCAGCTCACTGCCACGCTCGGCCTCCTCGCCGTTTGAGAGCAGAGCGATACGCGGAGCCTCGACACCCAGGACCGCCTGTGCGAAGGCGGCGCCCATGAACGCGAACTGGACCAGGTGCTCGGAGCGGGCCCGCACGCTGGCACCGACATCCAACAGCGTCACCGGATGGGGCAAGCGGGGGACTGGAATCGGCAAAGCGAGCGCGGGACGGTGTATGCCGCGGGCGCGCTTGATGTTGAAAAGGCCCGCCGCCAAGGCCGCCCCGGTCCCGCCCGCGCATACGAGCGCGTGCGCGCGTCCTTCGCCGACCGCCTTGGCCGCCTGCACGATCGAAGCCTCGGGCGCTTCTCTGACCGCCCGGGCCGGGTCTGCGCTCTTGGCTATCGACAGGGGCGCGTCCACGATCTCGACGCCGGGGCCGAGTGGCGGGAGGGCTTCGATCACCTGGGCCGGTCCGAACAGGAGCACTCGAACCCCTTGAAGGGCGGCTTCGCGTACGCCGGCCACCACCTCCGCCGGCCCCATGTCCGAACCGTTGGCGTCGACGGCTACAACCACATCGGGGGCTCGAGCGGAGCCTGCGTCAACCGACGACTCAGTCGTCGTGATCGTGCTCGTGGTCGTGTGCGTGGGCCTCGGGGGCCACAACCTCACGACCGGCATAGGTCCCGCACACCGGGCACACCCGGTGTGGCCGGCGCGGACTGTGGCAGCGCGGACACTCGTTCAACGCCGGCGAGTCGATCCGGTGATTGGCGCGGCGTAGAGCCGTGCGGCTGTGAGACTGCTTTTTCTTGGGGACCGCCATCGGCGCAACAGGCTACCAGGCCACGATGGGACTAGCCCTTTCAGGAGCAGCCCCTCGAACTGGCCGCCCCAGGCAGGCCGCCTATGACTCTTCGAGCTTCAGCTCGCTCAGCTTGGCCCAACGTGGATCGGGACCGCGCTCGTGGGTGTGCTCAGGGCCGGCCTCGTTCAAGTCCACGGCACATACCGGGCACAGTCCGGCACAATCCTCGCGGCAGAGCACCTGATTGGGCAAGGCCAAAGCGAGGGCGTCGCGCGCCCAGGCCGCCAGGTCGAGCCGCTCCTCGCGCAAATAGGGGCTCGAGAGCTCCTCGCCGCCCCCTGGCCGGTCCACCTCGCGCGCGTCAACCGCGATCTGGGGACTCGCGTCGCCCAGACAGCGCATGCACGCACCAGCCACGGTCGCCTCGAAGGACAACCTGAGTGCGTACCCGTTGCCCATCATGCGCGACACGTCGAGTCTCACCGGGATCGCTGCCGGACGCACCTCGTAAGGCTCACCGCCCAGACTCAGCGGGTCGATGTGCACCGCCAGCTCGAAGCGACGACCCTCTCCCGCGCTCAAGCGCAGGCCACCCAGATCGAGAATGTCCGTTACCGGGGGCATTCCTCCAGATTAGTGAGCCGCTTCGCTCACGCCAACTGGCGCAGCTCGCGCTTGAGCACCTTGCCCGTGGCATTGCGGGGCAGCTCATCCACAAACACGACCTCGCGCGGAACCTTATAGCGGGCAAGGTTGTGCTTGACGTACTCCTTGACCTTCTCTTCGTCCAGCTCGGCGTCCTTGCGGGCGACCACGAACGCCTTCAGGCGCTGGCCGAACTTCTCGTCGTCCACTCCGATCACCGCTGCCTCTTCGATCCCCTCGTGGTCGGCGAGGAGGTCCTCGACCTCGCGCGGGAACACGTTCTCGCCGCCGGAGACGATCATCTCGTCGTCGCGCCCGTCCACGAACAGGCGGCCACCGGAGTCGAAACGACCCACGTCGCCGGTACTCATCAACCCGCTGACGATCTCCTTGCCCCCACCGCCGGTATAGCCTTCGAAGACCATCTCGTTGGCGACGAAGATGCGCCCGTTCTCGCCCCTGGGCACCTCTCGGCCCTGGTCGTCGAGCAGCTTGACGACCGTGCCCATCGGTGGCTTGCCGGCCGTGCCCGGCGCGGCCCGCAGGTCGGCTGGCGTGGCGATCGAAGCCCAGGCGACCTCGGTCGAGCCGTACAGGTTGTAGAGCACGTCGCCGAACACGTCCATCACCCTCGTGGCGAGCTCGCCGGGCAGAGCCGAGCCGCTGGCGGCGATGATCCGCAGACAGCTCGTGTCATAGCTCTTGATCGTCTCGATCGGCAACTCGAGGATGCGCTGCAACATCACGGGCACGACCGCGAGGGCGCTCGCGCGATGTTCGGCCACCGCTCGCAGGGTGCCCTCCGGATCGAAACGTCGGCGCAAGACGAGCGTCGAGGAGAGTGGCAACGCCAGCGTGAAGTGGGCGTAGCCCCACGAGTGGAACATGGGCGCCGCGATCACGGTCCTCTCCCTCGCCTTCAAAGGGATCTTCGAGAACAGGGCGGCAGCCGGCTCCAAGGAGTCAGGCTGTTTGCGCGAGGCGCCCTTCGGTGTGCCGGTCGTGCCCGACGTGAGGATCACGACCCGACCGGGCTCTGGCGGTGGGGTGAGATCGGCCTCGCTCCCTTTGGCGATCAGATCCTCCAACGTCGGGTCCTCGGGGTTGGTGCCGGGCTCGCTCCAGGCCACGAAGCGCCTGCGACCCTCGCCCCCCTCCCGCACCAGATTGGAGAAGTCCTGGTCATAGATGAGACCGGCCGGGTCCTCGCGGCGCAACACGTCGGTGATTTGGGGACCCGCGAAGGCGGTGTTCAGATACAGGGCGCTTGCTCCCAGCTTGGAGCAGGCTACTGTCGCCTCGATGAAGCCACGGTGGTTGCGGCACATGATCGCCACACCATCGCCGGCTTTGATCCCGGCGGCCCCCATTTCGTGGGCGAGCGCATTGGTGCGGCGCTGGACCTGGGCGAACGTGAGTGTTCCGCGCTCATCCACGATTGCTTCGCGATCGGGAAAGCGAGCTGCCGAGCCGGTGTAGGCGGCTGCCGGGGTGGGACCCCAGCGCTTGAGCGCCACCACGGACTTGACCGCCCTGTCCGGACGCACTGGCGCGATCATGCCGGTCCCGAGCAGGACCTTGGCGACTTCCAAACGGTGCTTAAGGGGTGAGCTCACGCGGGGCACCCTACCCAAAAAACGTGCTCATGCTGTTCCAGTCGGCGCATGCGCCGACTGGCCGGACCGTACATGTACGGTCCGGGACCATGCCGCATGCGGCATGGTCTTCCCCGAGATTAGGGGCCATTAGACCAGGCGTCTAGGAAACTTCGGCCGGCTCGTCCTTGCCCTGCAGACGCTCGCGCCCACGTTGCACCGCAGCGATGAACTTCGAGAGGTTGACCTCCAGGGTGCCCAGGATCTCATCGGCGTAGTCCTCGGCGCCAAGCCTGATCTCGCGCTCTCGAGCCTGGGCGTCCTCGACGATGTCCTCGGCGGCGCGCTCGGCCTGCTTGGTGACCTCCTCCTCGCCCACCAGCTTCTCCTGGCGCTCGCGCGCCTCCTTGACGATGCGCTCGGCCTCCTTCTTAGCCTCGGCGAGCATCTCCTGGCGCTCCTTGACGATCCAACGAGCCTGCTTGATCTCCTCGGGGATCGTGGCCCGCATCTGGTCAAGGATGTCGTAGATCTCCTCCTTGTCGACCCTCACCTGGTCGGTCAGGGGCACCGGCTTAGCGTTGTGGACCAAGTCGTCGAGCTTGTCGATCAAGACCAGCACGTCCATCAGCGGTCACCTCCATGGAGCATCCCGGGCCACGACATATGAGCGGATTTGTCTCTCAAGATGGGCCTCACGTCAGCAAAGTTCGTCAACGTCGCAACTCTTCCTGCAAGCGCTCCGCCACCCCCGGGGGCACCAAATCGTCGATTCGCCCGCCAAACGTGGCGAGCTCCTTGACGCCGCTGGAGGACAGGAAGCTGTATTGCGGGGAGGCCATTAGGTATACCGACTCTATCTCGGGATCCTGGCGGCGGTTGAGCTGGTTCATCTCGAACTCGTACTCGAAGTCCGAGATTGCCCGCAGCCCCTTGACGATCGCCTTGGCGCCCACCCGCCTCGCAAAGTCAACCACCAACGTGTTGAAAGGCTCCGCGCGCACGCCCGGCAGATCGGCGAGCGCCGCCTCGATGAACCCCATCCGCTCCTCGATGCCGAACAAGGTCTTGTCCTTGCGCACCGAGCGATTTACGACCGCGACCACCACCTCGTCATACAGCTGCGCGGCCCTGCGGATCACGTCCAGGTGGCCATTGGTGATCGGGTCATATGAGCCGGGGCACACGGCTACCGACTTGTCGACGCTCATCGCGGTGCCTCGTGACTGTCAACGCTCATGGGGATCCTCTGTGACGTGAATTGTGATCGTGGTGTCGCCGTAGCGTTTGTGTTGCGCCACGGCCAAGGGCAGCTCCGCCGGCGCCCGCCGATCGCTCTCCACCACCACGCGCGCGCCTGGCGCCAGAACCGCCGGCAAAAGCTCCGCCAGCTCGCCCGCCCACTCGCGCGCATGATCGTATGGAGGATCGACGAACACGAGATCGTACGTTTCGCCGGCCTCCCGTGCGGCGCGCAAGACGACTTCGGCGTCCCCGACACGCAACTCGGCCCGCGATCCGTCCAACCCGAGCGAGGCCAGATTCGCCCTGATGGCAGCCGCGGCGGCCCGGTCGCGCTCGATGAACACAGCCCGCTCGGCTCCCCTGGAGAGCGCCTCGATACCAAGCGCGCCCGTCCCCGCGAACAGGTCGAGGGCGACGGCTCCGTCGAGCTCACCCAGCATCGAGAAGAGCGCCTCCTTGACGCGGTCGGACGTCGGGCGCGTCGTGGCCTTCCCCTTGGGGGCCCGCAGACGACGACCGCCCAGGCGTCCCGCGATGACCCTCACGCCGGGATCGGCTGCAACGCCTCGACACCGAACGCGTCCTCGAGCGCCACGCCCAGCAGTCCGTGCAAAGGACCCTCGAGCCCGGGGTCGAGGGCCAAGATCCGCCGCGCCCACGCACGTGCGCTCTCGAGCAGGTCCTCATCATCGGGCAAGCTCGCGAACTTGAACTGTCCGAGCCCCGATTGTTTGGTACCCACCAGCTCGCCCTCCTTGCGAAGCCGCAAATCGATCTCAGCCAGCTTGAAGCCGTCGGAGTGCTCCGCCAGAGCCCGCAGCCGCGCCGATCCCGGAGGGCCCGACAAAAGACAGGTCGAGGCGTGCTCGCCGCGCCCCACGCGGCCACGCAACTGATGCAGCTGGGAGATGCCGAAGCGCTCCGCATTCTCCACCAGCATGACCGTCGCGTTGGGCACGTCCACCCCCACCTCGATCACGGTCGTCGCCACCAGCACCTGGGCGCGCCCGGAGGTGAAAGCATCCATCGCCGCCTGCTTCTCGCGGGGACGCATCTGACCGTGCAACAACTCGACTCCAAACCCCTTCAGCTCGCCGCCCCGCAACCGCTCGAACTCAGCGCTCGCCGCGCGCAGCTCACCCGCCCCCTCCCCTCCGTCCTGGCTCGTGGCCGGGCGTGTTGCCGGCTCCTCGCCGTCTTCAACCAGTGGGCACACCACATACGCCTGACGTCCCTGCGCGAGCTGCTCGCGCAACAAGCGATAGGCCTCTCCCCGGCCGCTATCACCCGTCACGATGCGCGTCTGGATCGGCCTTCGCTCGCGCGGCAATTCGCGCAACAAAGTCCTGTCAAGGTCGCCGTAGCGCGCCAAGGCAAGCGTGCGCGGGATCGGCGTCGCCGTCATGTGCAGCGTGTGTGGCCGCCTCACGACCCGCTCGCGCAAGCCCGCGACATGGGCACGGGACAAATCTTGCGCCGGGGCCGGACCTTCGCCGAAGGACCCGTTTTCGCCGAGCGCCGCGCGCTGGCGCACCCCGAAGCGGTGTTGCTCGTCGACCACGGCCACGGCCAGCGCCCTGAAGCGCACGTCGGGCTCGATCAGTGCGTGGGTACCCACGCACAGAGCCAGCTCGCCGCTTGCCAGCTTGCCGAGCGTGTCCGCGCGGCGGCGAGCCGGCGTCGAGCCTGTCAGGAGAGCCACCGCGATCGACTCGTCTCCCAACAGCTTCTGGATCGTCGCGAAATGCTGTTCGGCGAGCGTCTCGGTTGGCGCCATCAGGGCCGCCTGGGCTCCGTGCTCGACCGCGCGCAGCATCGCGTGCAGCGCGACCACGGTCTTGCCGCTGCCCACCTCGCCCATCAACAGCCGCTGCATTGGGCG
>JBAURN010000177.1:0-3284 GCA_049581225.1 Solirubrobacteraceae bacterium | reverse complement strand
CTGCGACGTGTGCGGACGGAGCCTGTTGCGGGGGGAGAACCCCGACGTCTTTCTCGCCGGCGGACAGCGCCGAACCGTGTGCGAGCTGTGCGTCCCGCGAGCTTCCGCCGAGGGCTGGCTGCGAGAGGCCGACAATCACGCTCTCGCGGTACGCCCGACCCGCGCGCGCCGCGCCGGTTCGCTGCTGGGGCGTTTGCGCCAATTACGCGAGTCTTCCGAGCGGCCCTTGCGACGCGAGCCGCGTGCCGCCGCCGAGCGCGGTCCTGGCTCGGACGCGACCCCGTCCGAGGACGGCCTCTATGACTTTCTGGACGGCGGCTCGATTGCGCGCTCGGACTCCTTTGAGCCCGAGCTCTACATCGGCTCCGTGCCGGCCGGCGCTCCCGCCGAAGCGCAGTGGAGCGACGGTGGCGAGCCGGACGAGCGCTATCGGACCGAGGATGGACTCGACGGCTCCGAAGAGCGGGCGCACCCGCAAACGCCCGCCGCGGTACAGCCAGAGCTGGCAAGCAGCGGCGAGCTGAAGGCGGCACGCGCGATGGAGGTCTTCAATGCCGGTGAGCACCCTCGGCGCATCGCCGGCGTGGCCCGCTCCCTGGGAGCCCCCGAGGTGACCATCCGCGTTCTTGAGGATTCGGGCAGCAGGGTCGTGATCGTGGTCGCCTGGGAGCTGTGCTGGTACCGCTACGAGGTCGACCTCGGCGAAGAGGCCGCCGGCGCCCAGCTGGTCGGCCAGGGTATGGAGCTTGAGGAACTGCCCGAGCTGGACCGCCGAGCAAACGCGGGCGCCGACCAAGAGGGCGCCTTGGCTCCGCTCGCGCTCGCCTGACGCTCCTTCGCGCAGTACGATCTAAGCGATGATCTACTGTGTGGTCCCCAAGCCGCTTGCCGAGGAGCTCTATCCCAAGCTGGTCAAGCGCTACGAGAACGACGACAACGTCACCGTCATCGTCGACCGGCGCGAGGCCGACCGGCGCGCGCGTGGCTCGCGTCCATCCGAGAGCGACCTGCAGCGCCGTGTCATTCGCGACCGTCGTCGTGCCCGCGTCCCGGGCGACCTGCCGCCGCTCGTCGACGGCTCCTGACGGCGTGTCGCTGGTCCTAGCGCGCTCGCCCCACGGGGGGTCAGCGCGGATGCTCGCACGGAGCACGCGATGAAGGTAGTGGTCCATGTAGACGGCGGCGCGCGCGGCAACCCGGGCCCGGCGGCCGCCGCCAGCGTCGTCTCCAGCCTCGATGGGGAGATCCTTGACGAGGCCTCCGAGCTGCTCGGCAAGGTCACCAACAACGTGGCCGAGTACCGCGCCCTGCTGCTCGGCCTGGCCCGCGCCCGAGCCTTGGGCGCAAGCGAAGTGGAGGTCGTCAACGATTCCGAGCTGATCGCCAAGCAGGTGCAGGGTCTCTACAAGGTCAAGCACCCCGCGATGCGCCCGCTCCACCAGCAGTCGCTCGCGGCCCTGCGCGACTTCGAGGCGTGGAAGGTGCGCACGGTCCCGCGTGCCCAAAATGCCCATGCCGACGCCCTGGTCAACGCCGCCCTGGACCAGGCGGCGGCAAGCTCCGCCGCCTGAATTGAATCGGGCGGCCTCAGGCCCGAGGCCGCCAGGCTTCTCGGTCACCGAATCGGTGGCCTGAGCCGACGCTCACTGCAATCGATGCGTGGCTCTCGCGATCGCGATCATTTGCGAGTTGGAGAGGTCCTCCAGCAGCGTGTTGGTCACGAAGTAGATGACTTTCCCGGTGCGCCAGCCGATGTCGTGGATGTGCGAGCCGTCGTCCACCAGCAGATAGGTGCGTCCGCCGATTTTCTGCACGCGGGCATGGGCGAACAGGGGAATGTTGACCCAGTCCATGCCCTCCACGTCGTAGTAGCCGCCGAGCGTGTTCTCCTGCCACACGGCCACATACGCGTGGTGGATGTGCCCGTGCTCGTCGGGGAGCGTGTACACGTGCACTTCCTGCGGGACCGCCGGGCCCATCTGCACCGAGGGGAGCTCAAGCGGGAACGGCACGCTCGGTGCGGCGGTGACGGCCATCGAGGTGGCGGAGCTCGGGACCGGATAGAGGTCCAGCGAGGCGTCGGAAGGACTTGACGGGCCGTGGTGGCGATGGTGTGAGGAGCTCGAGGAGGAGCTGGGCAGTTGCAGCTGTTCGTGGCCGTGCAGGAATTCCTTGACGGTCGCTTTGAGCAGGCTGGAAGTTGTGGTCACGTAACTGACCCCGCTGATCATCGCGTCGGCGTTAGCCACCTGGAATTTGACTTGGCGCAACGGCTTCTGTTGGGAGAAAGCGGCGAGCTTGGCCAGTTCAATCAACTGGTCCGCGGATGAGTGGAACGTGGTGGTGACGGCCCTGCCGACGGCCTTTGAGACGGTGTCGATCTCACCCACGAGATTGCCCACGGGGACCTGCTCGCGCAGGCTGCGCAAGAAGTCCTGTTGGCGCGCGACACGAACGAAATCCGAGTCGCCGTGGCGGTAGCGCACATAGCTGAGCGCGTTTTCGTAGCAGAGCTTCTGGTAGCCGGGTTGCAGGTTGATCGAGGAGTAGTTGCCCGCTTCGGTGGCTTCGCTCTGGTGCAGATAGCGGTGGTCCACGTTCACGTACACGCACCCCAACGTGTCCACGACATCCCTGAAGCCCTTGAAGGACACGTCGATGACTCCGTTGAGCTTGATGTGCAGCAGGTGCTCGATCGTCTTCGCGGTGAGTTCCACGCCACGGTTGGTTCCGCCTTCGGCGCTGCCGATCGTGTAGGCGGCGTTGATCTTGCTCGGGTAGTAGACCTGCCCGCTTTTGGTCGTGATCGATACGAGCAGGTCGCGCGGGACCGAAAGCACCGAGATCTGACCGTAGTTGGGATCCAGGTGCACGAGCAGCAGCGTGTCGCTGTGCGGCGGGTCGTTGCGGTCATAGGCGTCTTTGGAGCCGGCCCTGCGATCGGAGCCGAGAATCATGAAGGTCTGCGGTTCGCCGCTGTAGGCGGTTTCCACGACGCCCTTGGCGATGTGCAACTGATTCGCCTTGGGGAAAACCTCGTTGGCGATGTGGTTGAGCTTGGTCAGGGCTATCGTGGCGGTCGCCGCGCCGCTGAGCAACAGGATCAAAACCCCCGCGATCGCGAAACGGGCCCACATGCCCCGCGCCAGGGACGGCGGACGGTCCTCGTCGAGTGGTGTCGCGGGCAAAAAGCTCATGCGCATCCAAAGGCGGGCGCCATCCAGCGCGGCCCAGCCGTGCGCGAAGAGTAGCGGGGCCATCGGCCGGCCCGCGCCAGATGGCAT
>JBAURN010000176.1:0-1805 GCA_049581225.1 Solirubrobacteraceae bacterium | reverse complement strand
TGGTGGGGCAGGGCGAGGATTTGTGGTCGGACGATAAGGAATTGGAAGCCTTCCTGAAGGATCTGCGCGAAGCCCGAAGGAAGGATGCGGAATCGTGACTATTCGTGTGCTTGACACGAACATCGTTTCGTTTGTCATGAAGCGCCATTCGCTGTTGACACGCTATCAAAAACATTTGACTGGCCACACACTGGCCATAGCTTTCATGACCGCCGCCGAAGTGTATGAGGGGGCCTTTCGCGCTGGCTGGGGGCGCCGTAGACGGATGCAACTGGAAGCTACCCTCAGTGGATACTTATACTCCGCGTGGACCGGACTGAGACGTTTCCCCGCCAGCTGGTTGGACTATAACATCCGGATCGTGGTAATGATCCGACTGGTTTTCGGGGGAGTGCTAGGATGGCTTGGCATCGCGTGCAATTGACGGCTGCGGAACAAGAAGTGGTGAAGGCTGAGCGGGAGTCGCACCCGCAGTCCCATGTCCGCCGCAAGATGCTGGTCCTGTGGTTGCTCCATTGTGGACTCACCCGGGCGAAGACGGCGACCGTCGCCTGCCTCGGGCGAGCCACCGTGCAACGCTATGTCGCCGCCTATCGGGACGGCGGCCTGGACGGACTCCGTCAGTGGAACGTGACCGGCCCCGTCAGCGACCTGGCGTCCTTCACGGACGCCATTGGCGCTTCGCTCACCGCCGCCCCGGTTCGGACGGCAGCCGAGGCGTGCGACCGGATCGAGCAGTTGACTGGCCTGCGGCGGGAACCGACCCAAGTCCGCACGTTTCTGAAGGGGTTGGGGTTCCAGTGGCGTCGCATCCGAGCCATCCCGATCCCGCCCAAAAAAACTTGGCCGAGCATGTCCGGGAGCAACGGCAGTTCCTGGACGACCAACTGAGGCCCCGATTGGATGCGGCCGTGGCCGGCCGGGAACACGTGTTCTTTGTGGACGCCGCCCACTTCGTGTTCGGTACGTTCCTGTGTTGCCTGTGGTCAATCGCCCGGGTGTTCGTGCGGGCGGCATCCGGACGACAGCGATTCAACGTGCTGGGGGCGTGGAACGCCGTCACCCGGGAACTGGTGGCCATCACCAATACGACGGTGGTGAACAGCGAGACCATGTGCGAATTGCTGCGGGCGGTTGCGGCCCGGGGACTGATCGGGCCCATTACCCTGGTCCTGGACAACGCCCGCTATCAACGTAATGCCCTGGTGCAAGGCTTGGCCAAGGAGTTGGGGATCGCCCTGCTGTTCTTGCCGTCGTATTCGCCGAACCTGAATCTGATCGAGCGGCTCTGGCGGTTCATGAAACGCAAGGCGGCGTACGGGCGCTATCACCCGACGTTCGCCGACTTCCGAGCGGCCATCGAGGAAGTCCTTGGTGGGATCTCGACGACTCACGCGGACAAGCTGACCACCCTCATGACACTCAACTTCCAGGAGTTTGAAGATGTCTCACTACTGGCCGCGTGAAGTATACCTACTTCGCGCAGGGCTCGTTCTGAAAGACGATCAGGGAAGGCGTCAATTGACGGCGAAGGGCCGAGAGCATCTGCCAAATCGAACAGACTCTTCTGGGCTTGTCTCGGAAGGAGTGTCCAATGCGTGACCAAGTGCAGACGAAAGCAGCCGTGACCGTGAGTGATATGGCCCGAATGGTTGGGCTGAGTCGCGCTCGCTTCTACCAACTCATGAGAGCCGGAACTTTTCCACAACCCGACCGAGAGCCAATCACGGGAAGACCCCGTTACTCCGAGGAGGGCCAACGTCTTTGTCTCGATGTTCGGCGTCGGAACTGCGGCGTCGATGGGA
>JBAURN010000175.1:0-11567 GCA_049581225.1 Solirubrobacteraceae bacterium | reverse complement strand
CCGCCTGGCTGTGCGTCGCGCGGAGGTGTCCGGCGGGGGATGTAAAGTTGCTAACCATGACTGCATGGGCACGACGGCAAATGGAACAGCAACGGTGCGAGAGAACTGAGTACGCGGCGGCGTGTTGGAGGCTGGCCGACTGGCATCGCGGCGATGATGATGTCCTGTCGATTGAGGCTTCTGCGATGCGCGCTGAACAGGAAGCAGCTCGGATCGGTGCGCTTCTCAGGCTCTGAACGCGACGACGGCGTATCGTTCGCTGCCGATGGGCGAGGAAGAGCAGGAGGTCCAGCGGACCGGCTACGACCGGATAGGTCGAATCGCCGTATACCTCGGAGTGATCGCGGGCGGTTGGCTCTTCGCGACACGAGTGGTCGAGCCTCCTTCAGAGCACCATCCGGCGAGAGTCGCTGCCGTCGTTGTCGCCGCCGGGCTTCTCGCGTTCGGTGTGTACCGCTGGCAGGAATGGAGCGCGGAACGCCACCGACGCCAATGGCTCGAGGAGAGCAGGGTCGAGGCACACGCGGACGAACCGAAATTTGAGCCGAATCGGGCGTGGGTGCCTCCTCTCATTGTGTTCGGCGTGATTGTTGCCTTCGTTGGCTGGCAAGGCGGTAGTGAGATTCGGAATCACGAGATCACCTACTACTGCTCGTACGGTGCCGTATCGCGGGCGCAGCTTGTCGAGTGTGAGAGCAACGTGTCGTCGGACTACATCCGCTCGCTCGACACGAATGCGGCTCGGTTCGCAGAGGGCCAACTGGAATCATGCCTTCAGGACGCTGGCCCATATTGCGCAGCCACGAAGGCGGATAAGGAACTCGAAGAAGAAGCGCCACGCCCAGGGGAATAGGGGATCAGCAGCCCGATGACTTGATTCCGTAGATCACGCTGTTATCTGAGTGCGACGGGTGTCGTTAGGCACTTGACAGACCTATGTACGTTTGCTACGGTGTTGCGCACGATGCCGACGAACCGCGAAGAGATGCTCCGGGACGAGAAGGGCAAGGCTCTCGTTCGGGCGCTGCACTTGAGCGAGCTTTCGCTTGCGGGGAACGCGCGGGCGCTTGCTCTTCATGAAGCCGATCAGCAGCTCGACAGGATCGCTCGTCTTCTGCCTGACGCTCTACAGGGCGGCATTTCGATGACCGAGATTGGGCGTGTCACTAACGTCAGTCGCCCAACCTTGTACGAACTCCGGGCGCGGTACAGCGGGTCGGTGGGAGACCTTCGGCTCGCGATCCTCCAGGCGATCATCGCCAAACATGCTGTGACGGTGGCGGCGCTCTCAGAGCGGCTGGGTTGCCCGAGCAAGGACATCAGCCTTGTGGTGGAAGAGTTCCTTAAAGGCGAGCTATTGCACGAGGACGTGGAGGAAGTCGGCCCGGAGGAGTGGGAGCAGCGACTCTATGTGACTAGTAATGGTCTCGCGTTCCTCGAACATTGGGAGTTCGAGGCCGACGAGGCGGATGATGAGAAGGCTGGCGACCGTGGGTGATCGTTCGCACGCGGGAGGGTCGGTTATCGTTTTCCCGCGTGCGGCGGTTCGGGAGCCGTGGCTCATCAAGCGGCAGATCGCGGATTACTTCGGTCGTTCCACACGGTGGGTCGAGCTGCGGGTGCGCGAAGGGCTTCCCTCGAAGATGATCGGCGGACGGCGCGGCTTTCGACTGTCGGAGGTTGAAGCCTGGATCGACCGGAGGGGCCGATGATCGTCCCTCGCAAGGGCAAATATGGCGTCTCGGTCTACGACAAGACGCTCGGACGCAAGCGTTGGGTGGGCACGTTCGCCACCAAGCGCGATGCGAAGGAGGCCGAGCGTGAGGCGCTGCGGTCATTGCCAGCTCGGGGCTCCGAGACGTGTGGCGACTTCGCGCGACGGTGGCTGACCGACTATCCGCGCAAAGCTGCGGCCTCGCGCCGGACGTACGGTTATGCGATCCAGCAATTTCAAGAGGACTTCGCGCGGGTCCGATTGCGCGACCTCGACAAGCCGACGGCTCGGCAATGGGCGCTGAAGCAGCCTCAGTCCAACGTGCGCACCGTGCGGACAATGTTCACCGATGCGATCAACGATGGCTTGCATCCCGGCCCGAACCCGTTCTCAAACCTGCGACAGGAGCAGTCGCGGGGGAGGAAGGATCTGATCGCGCTGACAGAGGCAGAGCTTGCCGACCTGGCTGACTTCGCTCCCAAGGTTCTGGGGCAATTTGGCTCGATCTTCCGCGCCATGATTGTGTTCGCGGCGTACGTGGGGTTGCGACCGGGTGAGCTGTTTGCGTTGGAGCGTCGGGACGTCGGCCACGACGAGGTTGTCATTCGGCAGAACCTCGACGGCACCGGGCAGATCAAGGCTCCCAAGAACAATCTGTCGCGAACGGTGGTTCTGCCGCCGCCAGCTCGTGATGCCCTTGCCGTCGTCCCGGCTCGTCTCGATGTTCCCTGGCTTTTTGTCACACCGCGCGGCCGCCGCTTCTCAAAGAGCAGCCACCTCTACTATTGGCGTCCTGTCCGTGTAGCGGCTGATCGTCCGGAGATGCAGTTCCACGAGTTGCGGCACTTCTGCGCTACGCATCTGCTCGAACTCGGCGTTTCCCACGCCGATGTCGCCGTTCAGCTCGGACACACGGACGGGGGCGCACTGGTGATGTCCACTTACGGCCATCCGTCCGAGCAAGCTGCGCGCGAACGGTTGAAGCGGGCTTACACCACGAAAATCCGGCGGCTCGGGTCGGTGCCAGATGAGTCCGGTGAGACGGGATGAGGTCAGCGCCAAAAATCGTCTCATTCGTCGCGCTTGGCGGTATCCTGAGTGTATGGCCGAGCAGAGCGAGTTTGAGTTCGTCTTCGAGCCCCAGGACGAGGGCGGCTACCACGTCTATGCGCCGGACCTTCCAGGGCTGCACACGCAGGGCGAGGACATCGACGATGCGGTCGAGAACGCCCAAGAGGCTTTGGCTCTCTACGTCGAGGGCCTGCGCGAAGAAGGGCGGCCGGTCGGCTCCGGCATCGTCCGTCGCAGGCTCGCCGTTCCCGCGTGAGCGAGCGTCTGCCGGTCGTCTCCGGCGCGCAGCTAATCGATGTGCTTCAGAAGCTCGGCTGGGAAGTAGCCCGCCAGCGCGGCAGCCACGTTCGTCTCAAGCACCAGGATCGGGCCGTCCCGCTTGTTGTGCCGCTGCATCGCGAACTCAAGCGCGGGACGCTGAACGGCATCCTCAGAGACGCGGGTCTGAGTCGCGACGAGCTGCGCGAACAGCTCTAGCGTTCCCCTTGGTGCCCGTCGTTTGGGTCGCATCAAAGGAGCACAGTCGAGCAGATGCGAGGCCAGCACTGACGATTTCGCCTCACTTCGACCAATCGTCTCCACCATCTTGATGAAGGTCGAACCGGCCCAGTCCCTTCGGGGGCTGGGCCTTCGGCGTTCTCGGGCAGGGAGCGCGTTACTCGGCTTATCGCGGCGCTGCTGACGGCGCGACCAATCTAGCGATGTTCGCATCCCGCCCTCCGGAGATAGCGAGAAGTCCTCGAAATCTCCGTGGCCATTGATTCACAGCTCCGTCAGGAGCGATTCGGCCCACAGTCCAACGAGGGCCAACCGACGGGCTAGTAGGCGATCCGCATCCCAAGGAGCCAGCGAGTTCGCCCCGGTCTGTCGGCAAGCGTTCAAAACAGGCAGTTAGGTGCGATCCCAGAAAGCCGCTTGAGGAGGAGGAGGAGGTGGAGCTAAGCAAGTCCGACCGGTCGAATACGATCAGGTTCATGTGGGAAATTGCTCAGATACCAGTCACCGACCTCCTCCTCGATAGCGCGAATCCGCGCTTGGGCACCGATCAGCCGGACCAGCAGCGGACCATGCTCGAGCTGATCCTTGATCGGGAGGACCAGACTCTCAACCTAGCCGAAGACATCGTCAATCAGGCAAGCCTTGATCCGACCGCGCCGATCGTGGTTGTGGCGACCGGAGATCGTCGTAAGCGTTACAAGGTGATCGAGGGCAACCGCCGCGTACTCGCTCTCAAGGCGCTCGAGACTCCGAGTCTCGTATCGGTCAAGCTAACCCCCAAGCAGATTCGCCGCCTCAACGAACTGTCGCGGCGTTACGCCCGTAGCCCGCTGGATGAGGTTACGTGCGTGTTGTTCGACACTGAGGAGGAGGCAGAGCATTGGATTCGCCTCCGACATACGGGCCAGAATGAAGGACGCGGGCTAGTGGCCTGGGGGCCATCGAGCAGGATCGCTACAACTCCCGCCGGGATGGCGTCCGCAAGCCCGTGGGTCAGGTGCTTGAGTTCGTTGAGAAGCACGGCCACTTGAGCGCAGAGGCAAAGGCTTCTTCGCGGGGCGTTCTCACGAACATCGAGCGACTGCTGGGGACTCCTGAGGCTCGCGAGCACATTGGTGTTGATGTGGCTCGCGGGCAGGTCATCGCCCTATATCCGACTGAGGAGCTCGCAAATCCCTGACGCGGATCGTCGAGGACGCCAAGAGCGGAGCGGTGACCGTTCCGCAGCTCTACCACAAGGACCACCGCATCAATTACGCAAAGGGACTACCGCGAACGACCCTCCCGAAGAGGTCGGCGCGACTGGCACCCGGTCCCCCTCGATGACCTTACGCAGGGAGCGCCAAAGCCAGGAGCGGGCGGCAAGGCCAAACCCAGACGACGCAAAGCGAGACCCCGCACCACGGTCATTCCCGAGCGCTCGAACCTGAACGTGGCGCCACCGCGGATCAACGCCATCTACAACGAGCTCAGCCAGATGACGGCCGAGCAGTGCCCGAATGCCTGCTCGGTGCTTCTGCGCGTATTCCTAGAGTTGACCGTCGACCATTACATCGAAGAGAACCGGCTGATGAGCGAGAAAGCAGCACGCGACAAGCCACTCGCCTTTCGACTTAAGCAGGTGACCGCACACCTACAGGAAAACGGTCGCATCCCGTCGAAGCTAAAAAAGGCGATCGATCAGATTGCGGATGGGCCGACTGTACTGGCCCCAGGGATCTCGACCTTCAACCAGTACGTGCACAACAGCTACCTCTTCCCCAAGGCTCGCGATCTCTACATGGCTTGGGATGAGTTGGCCCCTCTGATGGAGTCCTTGTGGCCATAGAGGTAGAGCAGCGATACCTTCTCCCCTCGCTACCCCGGGGGAAAGGGCAAGCTGCCAATTACGTCAAGCTAATTTTTCTCGAGAACGGCTGGTCGGGCGCGAATACGTCGAGCCGTACGCCGGCGGAGCGAGCGTGGCGCTAGCGTTGCTATTCGAGGAGTACGTCAGCCATATACACATCAACGATCTCAACCCGAGTGTCGCGGCCTTTTGGCGGACCGTGCTCAACGCGACAGAGGATCTATGTGACCTTATCGCCAACACGCCGGTTACCGTCGACGAGTGGGAGCACCAACGTGTAGTACAGGACGACGACCCCAAGGCAGACGAAACTGCACTCGGCTTCTCGACGTTCTTTCTCAACCGTACGTCCCGGTCCGGGATCATCGGCGGAGGGATTATCGGGGGGAAGCGGCAGACCGGCAAATGGAAGATTGATGCTCGCTTTACTCGTGAGGACTTGATCCGTCGCGTGCGGAAGATCGCTCGCCATCGCAACCGGATCACGGTCACCAGCAATGATGCAGCTGCGTATCTCGAAAATGCGCTCCCCGAGATAGACAAGCCCTTCGTTTACCTCGATCCGCCCTACTACGTTAAGGGCGGTGATCTTTATCAAGACAGCTACAAGCCGGAGGATCACGCGGCGATAGCTGCCCTCGTCCACAAGCTCGACGTTCCATGGATGGTGTCGTATGACGCCGTCCCACCGATCAATGACCTCTATCGATCAGCACCCCACGTCGCCTACAACTTGAGCTATAGCGCCCAGGAACGCTACAAGGGCAAAGAGGTCATGTTCTTTGACAGCAACTTGGTACTGCCCGATGTCGACTCACCGGCCAATGTAAACTCGCTATTAGTTGAGGCGGCACGCTGACAGATGGTCGATTCATTGCCGCTTGTGTGACCACATGTCGCACAAGCGGCAGTGCGCGAACGGAGGCCGATCCGCATCTAGTCGGACCGCTTTGCGGGAGCTGTTGAATCATTCGCTGGCGTCGCCTCCGTGTCTAGCAATACGGCTTGTTCTTCGGCATCGCTTGTGGCTCTTGATTGGGCGGCATCTTCGTCTTCGAGTAGGCCGCGCTCGCAATGCGGAATCCAGTGTTCACAGTGTGAAACGCATAGAGCACGGGTCGTCGTACGCAGTTTTGTCGCCTGCCCAAGCGGCACTTCGATAGTCTCACCCTCTACTTCTGGAAGGATCTGAAGGCCGACGCCAAGCGCAACGTCAACGACGAATCCTTCGATCTCTTGCTCGTTTTCAGCGGCATCAATAACTGTGCCATGCGCCCAGCGACCAAGCCCGGGGCTCGGTTGCTGCACGTATTTAGGCACAGGCCGTAGGCGTCTCGCGAGAAAGCCGCCGATACCGAGGTAGACGGCGCCCGCAGGGGCAAGGTACGTAAAGAAGCCTGACCAAGTTGGGTCATGGGTGGATTGCTGGAGAGCGACCAAGCTAACAACGAGTACGATCGCCGATCCGCCCCAGCCAATGAGCTCCGCCATCGTTCGGTGGGCAATCCAGGCTTGGGCGTAGTACAGGGCGGTTTCGTTGTCGTGCTTGTCCATCTGACAGGTGGGTGGCCCAAGAACGCCGTCGCGAAAAGGTCTAATCAAGTACCAGTCGAAGCACGAGGATGTCAACATCGCGGCAAAGACGGCGTTGGCTGCAATCCCGGCGACGTGGGCTGGCACACCACCAACTGGAGCGTGCCACCTTGGCAGTATGGCAGTGAGGACCGCGACGGCAAGGGCTGTCGGTATGCCGAGTCCTGTCACGAGACATATCTTCATTATCTGGTCGCGTTCCGCGCGGTGACGACTGATCTTGTGGCCACGAATATGCTGGTAGTACCGAGCAGCGAGACCAGTACTGATGACTAGGCCCAATCCGCTTACTGTGAATACACCCACGGCGCTGGCATGAGGGCACAAAGCGATAACAACGATTGATGTCGCGAGCGCTATACCCGTCTGTATCTGCACAATAGGTCGAGGCTTCATAGCTAGGTCAAGCATACCCAAGCGTTTGCATCCGGTATGATAATCGCATTGGCAATAAGACCTAAGAGTGCGACAAGAGCGACAAATGGTCGGGGCATCCCGATGTTGCACTCGGATTGTGTCGACAGTCGCTCCGAGCCAGTCTTGGGCCGACTTCGTTGTCTGCGGGGATTTGCGCTGTATCGCTCACTCATGGTTCCTTCTTGGGATAGTCGGGTGCAATCCGACAAGCCTCCTCCTGGAGCCTTTCTGCTATTCCACTCGACAGAGATGAGCTCGTTGTGGGGCTGAGGATTTCTCCGTTCCAAGAGTATTGCCGATCTGCGTAATCATTGTGGTAAGGCACCGCTGGCCCGATGCAAACTGCTGCTACCACTGTGAAGGTCGCTGGGTAGTGACCGATGGCCTGGCCGGTTGCTGATGTGGCGTTCCATGTTGCCGTAATGGCGCCGGATCGGTCGGTGCGCTTGGGAGCAGGATCGGTGAGATAGAAGATGCTGCCAGTGCCGTTTGCTGGGGGGCGGCTGGACATGAGGCTTACTCCGATAAGTTCCGCGCCTACCGCGTCCGCCTTCACTGTGACTACACCGTTGGTTAGTGTCGTCGCGAGCGCTATGTGCTGCGGCGGTTGCCAGCCGCCTAGTCGGGAGCAGATTGGGTCCGGCCGAGAGCCGAGCACGCTCTCGGAAGATTGAGACTGCACCTTTCCGGCGGCTACGAATGCGTAGGGCGAGTGCCCCCACGGCATGTGGTCCCAAGGCCAAGTCTGCCAAGCTCGATGAAGGATGAGCCACCTCTGGTCAGGGTCCTTGCTGATCAACAGGTCATCGGTAGGTTCGCCAATGCAGTAGCCGTCGAATGACAGCGTGCAGTTGGCTGCAAACCGTCCTACCTGCGGATAGCTCGTATCTGGTCCCGATCGAGCGTTGATGCCAGTCGAAGGCGTCGTCGCCAAGAACGTGCCGCCGGCTACCGATGCGCCCGCACAGGCCGGGGCCGTCGCTGAGTGGGGAGTGCTTGGAGCCGCTAGCTGCACTGCACCGACCAGTCCCACCGGCACAGCGATGGCGATTCCGACGGTCGTAAGCCTGCGCTCCCATGACATCCCTGTTTGATTGGCAGGCGAGCCTGGCTGGGCGAGAAAGAGGATCATGCTCAGGAAGACGAGCGCGGCCGTGATGATGTCGGCGGCCCAAACGTCAGTGGGGCTGTACAAGCTTCCGGTGGCGAACAGATCGAAACGTATTCCTAGTGCTACCCCTACGATCGTGCAGGCAAGGCAGCGCGGTCCAAACCATGCCGCCACAGCAATGATGATGGCCACGGCAGCAGCCGTGCCGACAAGCGCCCCCATAGAACCGACATTATGCCAGGCAGAGCGAAAGTTCGTCAGCTCGGACTTGGCGGATAGATAGTTGAGTCTAGTGTACTTGTAGTATGCTTATGCTCGCACAGCCGCACTGATCAGCGTATAAAGAAGGTGAGAGTGGCGGCGCGCTCAGACGTGGGTGTCCGGGTGTGTCGCCGCTCTCACGAACCTGTGAGGCTGTGGCTCGCGCGAGGTGAGCCCAACAGTGCGGCAAGGTGAGGTACCAAGATGCGTCTGGATCTCCTGCCGGCCCTCGCGTGGAGACATGGCGGACGGCGTAGCGACATGCTCCTTCTATTCATCCCAAGAGGCAGTTGCGCTCCCTGAGTTGGAACACGATTTTCTGGATTCTGCATCTGTTCCCTGGATATGTGTACTTTATGTTGGGTATGAACTTTCTTCTCAAGAGAGAAGAACATCACCCAATGGCAGGTCAGCGTTTATTGGGTGTTGGATCGGATTTGCTGCGGTCGCTGTCGCGCTTGAACGACGTCCTCAATATAAGATCGGACAACGTTCAGCCTAGTCAACGCGTCGATTGATTGTATGCCTCGGACCATCTAGCCGAAACATACAATCACACAAAACCCTGAATTCCCTATGCACTTATTGTTTAGTCTGTCGCGGATCAGGCGACGCACAGGGTTGTGCGTCGCACAAGTGCCATGAGACGACTCGGGGCGGGCGCGTGCTGCGCTCGCCCCGAGTACGTTGCGTCGGTGGGCTACATATCGAGTCCGTCCAAATGGGTGGCGGCGCGGGTTGGGAATATGAAGCCGTCGCTGGTGCGGTGGGGTAGGCCGATACCGTGAAGGCTATAGATGGCGTTGCGGACGTCGTCTGGTCTGCCGATTTCGCGGATCAGTTCGTCGGTTGACCAGGGGCGCTGGTCATCGAGGACGAGCAGCAGACTCATGATGGTGGACTCGGTGCGGACCTGGCTTTCGGCAGGCATCAGAGTAGGCTCAGAATCGGACATGGGGAGCATCTTCTCCTTGTGTCTGGGCCTCGGCGCGGGCTCCTACCCGTGTCGGGGCCGCTCTTGTTTATCGGCTCACTCGACGGTAGGTGCGACCTTCGCGAGTGGTCAAGGTGTGGTGCGAAGGCTCGCCGAGCGTTCGCCCGTGTTGCGGTTGCCACACCTTGCCGTCTCGGGGCTATGGCTGGTTTTCTCGTCGTCCGTTCCCGACGAGAAATGGAGATTAGTATGGAAGTGGTGGATTACTCGGAGTCGGTGCTGGGTGTGCGAGCGTGGGAGGTGCGCTCGGATGGACGGTTGTGCTTACGGCGTCCCGCTCATACCTCTGGACAAGTTGGCGGGTTTCAGTCGCAGGCAGGCCAGGCCAGCGAGTGTTGCGCGCCGAATGTGCGGTGCAGTGATCCTGGTGGTCGACTGTGGCCCGGCGGCTATTGCTTGTATCGATGAGATCGGCGCGGGATGTCATCAGATCATTGAGCGTGCTCATGCTTGGCGGATCGATCTGCTTGTCTGTGGCGAAAGCGCGTTCGTGGTGCCGCTAGAGGGCGAGGGCGCCAGGCGTCAGAGCCAGCTCAGAGCTGCCGTCGATCTCCTGGTGCCGGATTGCGAAGGTCCGGCATTGGCGCGTGGTCTTGAGCGGGCGCGGGGCCGGGTGTTGTGGTCGCACCGTCGCTGGAGCATCGACGTGGTTCTCCTCGCCGTGGATGCACCGGATCGGGAGACCTGCGAGCAGTTGCGGCGGGCTCACCGCGACGGCGTGCGGGTACTGAGCGTCTGCCCTTCCCCGGACGGCGGCTGGGGCAGACACCTGGGTGAGCATCTGCCGATCCACCTGAGCGTGCCCGGTGATCTTGACCGGACCCTGTTCATTGGTCCACCGTGTGTGAGAGTTGGTGGTTGGTGTTGGCTTGTAGCTTGATGGTTTGGGCGTAGTGGGCGGGGGCCAGCATTCCCAGCGAAGAGTGAGGCCGGTGGTGGTTATAGTCCTCGCGCCAGTCCTCGATCATGACTTGTGCCTCGGTGAGGCATGAGAACAGCTCGATACCGAGCAGCTCGTCGCGGATCCTGGAGCCGAAGGACTCGACGTACGCGTTCTGCCATGGGCTGCCTGGCTCGATATAGCTGCTGCCGGCGCGCTGGAAGCGACACCAGTCCCTGAGCGCGTTGGCGGTGAACTCGGGACCGTTGTCACAGCGAATGTGCTCGGGCGCACGGCCACGAGCGGCGACAAGTCGATCGAGAACGGCGACGGTCGCATCCGCGTCGATCCTTCGGCGGCACTCGATGACCAGCGCCTCGCGGGTGAACTCGTCAACGACATGCAAGAGCTTCAGGAGTCGCCCGTCGGCGGTCTGATCGAACTGGTAGTCAAGCGCCCACACGTGATCTGGATGCTGCGCTGAGAGCCGATCGGCGGGAACGGTTGACTTGCCCCAGCGGCGGCGCTTTCTGCGCCTCTGAGGCACGCGTAGGCCCTCCTCTCGCCATAGGCGCTGCACGCGCTTGCGGTTGATCTCCCAGCCTTCTCCGCGCAGCGTGGCGTGAGCGCGACGGTAACCCCACCGGGGACGCTCCCTGGAGAGCTCCCGCAGGCGACCACGCAGCGCGCCATCATCGAAAGCGCGTCGGGGTTCGTGGCGTTGTGTTGAGCGGTGCTGGCCGGCGATCTGGCACGCCCGACGCTCCGAGAGCCCGAGACGGTCCTGGAGCATAAGGACCGCGGCTCTGCGACGCGACGGGCTCAGAAGTTTCCCTTCGCGATCTCCCGCAACGCCACGTTCTCCAGCTCCTTGTCGGCCACGATCTGCTTCAGCGTCGTGTTCTCGCGCTCGAGCTCCTTCAAACGCTTCGCGTCGTCGACCTTCATCCCACCGTACTGTGCACGCCAACGGTGATACGTCGGCTCTGAAACCTCCAGCGCCTTGGCGACCTCGGGAACCTCGATCCCCTCCGCCAGCATCCTGTCGGCCTCGCGCAACTTGCGAACGATCTGCTCCGGCGTATGTCTGCGTCGCTTCATGAGTGTCCTCCTCTAGCCCATTGTGCAGGGCCGGTAGAACTCTCACACGCAGCGGACCGAACTCACGGGGTCGGGCCA
>JBAURN010000174.1:0-7566 GCA_049581225.1 Solirubrobacteraceae bacterium | reverse complement strand
GGCGGCAGGCGACCGGAGCGCTGCACCTGGGTGCGTTCCAGCTCGCGTCGCATCAATGCCTCGAAGCGACGCAACGCGTCGCGGGGAACGCCGTCGCGGCGGGGGTCGTCCTCGGGCAGATCCGGCTGGGGCTCGGCGCGAAGACCGAGCGCGCGACGGATGCGCTGCACGTCCACGCCGATCACGCCACTGCCCTGCTCGGCCTGGCCGAAAGTGGCGATCGCCATGCGCGCGAGGTCCCTCATCGCGCCCTCCGCTCCTTCGCGCAAGGCCTCGGCGATCTGGCGACGCAGGGCGTCGAGTTCGTTTTCGGACAGGTCGCTCAGGTCGAACGCCGAAGAGCCCGTCTTCTCCTTGACGCCTTGGCGCACCGACTCGATCTCGACGGCGCGGAAGAAGAAGCGATCGAAAACCAACTCGTACGTACGTCGATCCTCTTGACTCTTGGCCAAGGTGGCCGCAAGCGCCTCTCTGAACTCGCCTTGCGAGGTCCACGGGATCTCGCGCAACACGGCGAACGCGTCAAGCAGCTCCGAGGTGCCGACGGCGACGCCCTCGGCACGCAGTTGCTCGCCCAGTTCGAGTACGCGCGCCGCCATTCCCTCGGGCGGCACGAGGCTGGAGGGCACGGCGTCTTCCCGGGCGCTTACGCGAGCGGGTGTGGGAGTCGGATCGGGAGGGTCAGGCGGCGGCATCGGCGGTCTCGGCCAGCTTCAGGCCCACCCGCTCGGCGACTATGTCCATGTCGGTGCGGTGCTTGACGATCACTGACATCGTTTCGTTGAACATGGCCGCGTCGATGTCCTTGGCCCCCAGCAACAGCAGCGCGCGGGCCCAGTCGATCGACTCGGCGATCGAAGGCGGCTTCTTGAGGTCCAGCTCGCGCACCATGCCCACCACCTCCACGAGCCGTCGCGCGAGCGCCTCCGACAGATCGGGCGCATGCAGCTTGACGATCGCCAGCTCGTGCTCCAAGCAGGGATAGTCGAGCCACAGGTATAGGCACCTGCGCTTCAGCGCCTCGGTCAGCTCCCGTGAGTTGTTGGAAGTAAGCAGGACGACCGGGTGGGTCTTGGAGGTCACCTTGCCCAGCTCGGGGATCGAGATTTGGAAATCGGACAGGACCTCGAGCAGCATCGCCTCGAACTCCTGGTCGGTCTTGTCGATCTCGTCGATCAGCAGGACGACGGGCCGCTCGGAGGCGATCGCACTCATCAGGGGTCGCGCGAGCAGGAACTCCTCGCCGAAAATGTCCTCCTGCACCGCCTCCCAGCCGGTGCCTGAGGCCTCGGCCTGGATGCGAAGCAGCTGCTTGCGGTAGTTCCACTCGTACAGCGCCTTGGCCTCGTCCAGGCCCTCGTAGCACTGCAGGCGGATCAGCTCGCGGTCGAGATAGCGCGCGAGCGCCTTGGCCAGCTCGGTCTTGCCGACCCCGGCCGGCCCCTCCACGAGCACGGGCTTTCCCAGCTTTGTCGCCAGGTAGGCCACGAGCGCGGCCGACTCGCTCGGCAGGTAGCCGACCTCGCTCAGGCCTTGCGCGACCTCTGCCGATGACGTGGGTCGGTCAGGGGGCATCGTCGGGGGAATGATAGGGCCCGTCCCCGGATGGGGGCTGATCCTCGAAGGACAGCTGCTCGGAGGGCTTGGGCGGGAAGCGGGGGCGCTTGGGCGCGCTCGTGCTCCTCGACTCGGCCGCTGCCGGTTGCCCCGGAGTGCCGGTCACGGGGGCCCCGGGGGAGGGGTGAGGATCGGGCGTGCGTGCCGGGGCTTGGTCGCTGTGCGTTGGTCCGGGCTCGGTCTCGAGCCGGGCTTGGCCAGGTCGTGCGGGAACGGGTGCCGCGCGCTGTTGGCGCCGGGGCGAGGGGGTGGGGACTGTCACGTCCTCTCCGAGCACCGTCGTGTTGTCCTCTTCGAGCACGGTCGTGTCTTCTCTGTGGACTGTTATGTCCTCTCCACGGGGCGTCCTGCGCACGCGCACGCGCCGGGGGGTCTCGGGCGTGCTTGTGGCGCGCATTCGCCAACCCGCGTAGGTGAGCGCCCCGGAGGCCACGAAGGCGAGGAAGAAGCCCCATTGGATGCCCACCGGGTAGCCATGCCCGGCGGGCCTGCTGAAGACCCGGTAGAAGATCAAGAGCGTCGCCCAGCCACCGGCCACCATCACGATGGCCCCGTCGGATCCGGGCATGTGGAAGTCCTTGCGCTCGGCCCGCGCGAACAGGAGCGCGATCACGCCCGCGGCGACGAGAAAGACGGCGGCCTCCACGAAGGACACGTCGCCGAAGGCGCTGATCGAGCTGGAGTTGATCGCGCCCGTCTTGCGGTCCAAGGACTGCAACTCATACCACGGCAGGAACATCGTCACGAGTAGCGCGATAGCCGCGACCGCGGCGATGCGTTGCTCGGGCGCAAGGGCGCCCCAGGCGCGCGCGGTGCGCGTCATGCGCGGCCATTTGGGGCGTTGCTGAGCATGGGATCGATTGTATGGCGCACCCCAGCGCGAGCCGCCGGGAGGGGCGGTCGCGGTCCCGGAGCGCAGAGCCGGGCGTCCTCGATTCAGGCGTGTGTCTTAGCTGCCGCGCCCATGCGCCTGAGCAGGAGCTTCGCGTCCTTCTCGGAGACCGTCCGCAGCTGACCTTGGAAGGCGAGCTTCCAGTGCTCGGCCGGCCACTTCTGGATGTGCTCCAGCTCGGTTGCCAGCTTTTCGGCGGGGATCCACTCGTCTTGCTCGAGCGCGATCTCCGGCTCGGTTGGGAAGCGCCACGGGTAGGCGTCGGCTTTGCCGGGCTTGCCCGGCCACAGCTTGGTGCGCTCCTCATACATCTCGCCGACGACCTTGATCGAGCCGGCGAAGGACATCACCTTCGTGAGGTAAAGGACGATCCGGTCGCCCGGCTCGATCTGAAGCGCGCGTGGCCGATTGCGCTCCTTGATGCCAATCACCTCAAAGCCGTGCGCCTTGGTGGCTTCGTGATTTTCGGGAGAGGCGGTCAGGATCCAGGTTTGGGGAGCGTCGGGCATCGCTCGATTGTATGACCCGCCTCGGAGCGGCGCCCGCTGTCGCTGACCGGGCTGCCGCTGGAGCCCGGCTCCATGCTCAGAGAGCGGGCTGGCGTCGCGCCCGAGGTGTCATCGGCTCGACTCGCGCGATCCGAGCGCCCTTGGCTTTGCCTTTGGCGGCCGGTTGCACCGCGATCGCGCCGTCGGTCACTTCTTCGTTGCCGGCCAGGTCCCTCGCTTTGATGAGCACCGTGTAGAGGCCCGGCTTGGAGGGGGTCACCCACAACAGCCTGGGCTTGCCGCCTTCCACCGTCGCGCTGTTGCTCCACACGGTTTTTTCGCCCAGCTTGATGCTCATGCTCAAGGTGGAAACCTTCGACAGCTTGATCTGTACGCCCGCGCGCTCGCCGATCTTCAGGTTCTTGGTCAGCAGTTCGATCGCCGGGGGCGTCTTCTCGTCTTCGCGGAAGGCCGTGGCCGTCGTGCAATAGATGCTGTCGCCCGGGATCGGGCCCGTGGTCGGCGTCAGCGGCTCGCCCTTGCCCGTCTTTTCGCACAGGTGTTCCAGGAATTCGGCGAGCAGTTCGTGGTAGTTGAGGTCCGATTCCGAGCTTTGGTCATACATCGACCAGGCGCCCGTGTTGTAGTGGGGAACCTCCGCGCGCGCCTCGGCGTCGCCAGCCTCGAACAGTTCCTGGCCGACCGGGTCGCCGGTCAGCTTCGTGTATTCGTAGAGGCCCACGAGGCTCTGGATAAAGCCGTTGAGGATGCGCTCGCTGGGCGCATAGGTGTACTCCAGGTAGTGGGCTCCCGCCGCCGTCTTCACGCGCACTCCGCTCTGGGGCCCTGTCTTGAAGATTCCAAGCGCCTGCTGCGCCGCGGTCAGGTATTGCGGTTCGTGGGTCTTCGACCACGCGCGCGCCAGCACCTGCAGCGCGGTGCCCTGCGACAGGCCGCTGGTCCAAGGAGGCGAGCCGCCGTCGAACTGGAACATGTACTCCCAAGCGATCCCGCCCGCCCTTTGGGTGGCCAGCGCAATGGCTTCGGCCAGCACTTCCTTCAGCGCCGTGGTGTCTTTGTCCAAGAAGTACCCGTTGGCCTCGCCGAAGGTGGCCAGCCACTGGATCTCGATGCCCTGTCCCGGGTAGTACTCCCACACGAGCCTGCTCCCGGTGAAGCTGACGCGCTGATCGGTGCCCAGCAGACGTTCGGTCGTCCACCACTGCTTGTTGCGTTCGAGCGTCGTGAAAACGACCGGCAAGCGCGAGGCGATCAGCTGTCCTTTGCCTGCCATCGCTTCAACGTTGGCCATGACCGCGCCCAGTTCGGCGGAGCGCGTGCCCGCCAGTTTGCGCAGCGAGCTCTTGGCGGCGCTGTAGATGCCCTCGTATTGCGTATAGAGGGCTTCGGTGATGGCCCCGCCGCGCTCGAGCGCTTGCAGGGCGGCGGTCACGGTCACGTTTCGGCTTGTCTTCGCGTGCGGGTCGTGCTTGGCGGCGCCGGCGCCGGAAGCCCCCCACGCCGGGAGGCACGAGCCGCCGAGCACTACGGCGATCACGATCCCCGCCAACGTGAGCGCCCTCCGCGTCGAGCGGCGGGCGCGAGGCGGCTTGGCGGGCATCCGGCTGATGCTAGGCTCGTTTTTCCGAGGCTCCGCAGCAAATCTTGCAGAGCCTTCGGGGGGTCGAAGCGTTGAGGGCACTCTCCAAGAACACCACCATTCGTGCCTCAGTTGCGCTGCTCGCGCTGATTGCATGCGTTTGCCTGCTGTCGGCCTGTGGCGGAGCCTCGGGCAGCGCCGAGTCTCTGCTCAGCGAAACGTTCTCCGGCCACACCCCGATCCAAAGCGGCAACGTCAAGCTCTCCTTCGCGCTGTCGGCCGGGGGCCAAAGCGCCCAAGCTCAGCCGCTCGCGGTCACGCTCGAAGGTCCCTTTGAAAGCACCAGCCCTGGCAAGATCCCCCGTTTTGACCTGCAGCTGAAACTCACCGCCGCCGGTCAGCCCCTGTCGGCGGGGGCGACTTCGACCGGCTCGGCTCTCTACGTGCAGCTGGCCGGCACCTGGTTCTCGATCCCCTCGAGCACCTACAAGCAAATCGAAGAAGGCTTCGCCAAGGCGACCTCCACGGCCGGCTCCTCGAAAGTCCACTCCACCTTCTCGGCCCTGGGGATCGAACCGGGGCACTGGCTGAGCGAACCCACCCAGGCCGGCACCACCACGATCGCCGGTGTCTCGGTCGTGCACCTGACCGCCGCCGTGAACATCCCCGCCTTCCTCGCCGACGTCTCCAAACTCTCGCAAGCTGGTGGCTCGCTCGGCCTGGGCTCGACCGGCTCAACCGGTTCGCTCTCGCCGGCCGCCGTGGGCGAACTGGCCAAGTCGATCAAGTCCGCCCACGTCGACGTCTACACCGGCCAGTCCGACCATCTCCTGCGTCGCCTCGAAGTCACGGCCGCCGTGACCGCCACTCCCCAGACCCAGTCGCTGCTCGGCGGTCTCAGCTCCGCCAACCTGAAGGTGCTCTTGGAGATCTCGGATCTCAACAACCCGCAGACCATCTCGGCGCCGCCCAACCCCGAGCCGGCCTCGCAACTGCTGCCCGCCTTGCAGCAGCTCGTCGGAGCGCTTCAGGGCGCCAACGGCACCGCGAGCGGCGGGGCATTGGAAGCGCTCAAAGGCTGATTTCGCCGGGTGCCGGCTTGCGCCCCAGCCGGGGCTGGGCCCGCGGTGTCACCGAAGGAGGTTCAGAGGTTCTCCGGGTCGAGTTCGGCCAGAGTCCGCTGCACCTCGGACTCAACGTCCATCGGTTCTTCGCCGCTGCGCATCCTGCGTTCGTTGCGGGCGATCACCAATTGACGCACCTCTTCGGTCAGGGCCGCGTCGTGCTTGCCGTGCGTCGTGCTCTCGGCTGGGGCGTCGAGCAGCGCCAGCTCGGCGTCGATGTCGAGCGCCGGCCCGCCGTTGCGCACCTGGCGGTCGCTGCGGGCCTGCAACATCTGACGGATCTCCATCTCCCGCTCGGCCTTGGCCAAGGCGGAGTTGCCGGGCGGCACTGGGCTGGAGGAGCCCATCGTAAGGCCGCCCTCGCCGATCTCGTCGTACACGCTGCCTCCGGCCAGAAACGAGCCGATGCCGACAAGCACGAACAAGACCACCGCGCCGACCACCACGACCGTGAACGGTTCCATCGACTGATTGTGGCCCACGCCGAGGAATCCTGCTGAGCGCCGGTGCTCGCGCGCGGTAGCTTCGCGCGCGACGCTCCGCTACCCTGTCGGTTGACTGACCAGTCAATCTATTCCCGCGCACCGTCTTAGGAGACAGCCGACAATGGTCGATTTCACGCTCACCGACGAGCAGAAGAACCTTCGCGAAATGGCCCACGACTTCGCCGAGAAAGAGATCCGGCCGGTCGCCTGGGAGTACGACAAGGACGGCACCTGGCCGGCGGACATCATCCAGAAGGCCTGGGACGTGGGTCTGATGAACACCCACATCGAGGAGCAGTACGGCGGCCCCGGCGCCGGCTACCTCGACGGCTGTTTGATCGAGGAGGAGCTCTCCTGGGGCTGCTCGGGCATCCAGACCTCGCTCGGCTGCAACGGCCTCGCCACGGCGCCGATCGCACTGGGCGGCTCGGAGGAGACCAAGAAGAAGTACCTCGGGATGCTCACCGAATCGCCCAAGCTCGCCTCCTTCTGCCTGACCGAGCCCGACGCCGGCTCCGACGTCTCTGGGATGCGCACGACCGCCGTGAAGAAAGGCGACAAGTACGTCATCAACGGCTCCAAGTGCTTCATCACCAACGGCGGCTACGCCGACTACTACACGGTCTACGCCAAGACCGACAAGGAGGCCGGCCACCGCGGCATCTCCGCCTTCGTCGTCGAGCGCGACTGGGGTGTGGTCGTGGACAAGAAGGAGGACAAGCTCGGACAGCGCGCCTCCAACACCGCCACGATCTCCTTCAACGACGTCGAGGTCCCCGAGGAGAATCTGCTTGGCGAGGAAAACGCGGGCTTCAAGCTGGCGATGATGACGCTCGACCGCACCCGCCCGGGCGTCGCCGCGATGGCGACTGGCATCGCGCGCGCGGCCTTCGAGTTCGCCACCGACTACTCGCGCGAACGCGTCCAGTTCGGCGTGCCGATCGCGATGCACCAGGCGATCCAGTTCATGATCGCCGACATGGCCACCGAAATCGAGGCGGCCCGCCTGCTCACCTGGAAGTCGGCCTACCTGCTGGACAGCGGCCAGCGCAACACGCTCGTCTCCTCCCACGCCAAGCGCTTTGCCGCCGACGCCGCGATGAAGATCGCCACCGACGCCGTGCAGGTCTACGGTGGGTATGGCTTCATCAAGGAGTACCCGGTCGAGAAGCTGTTCCGCGACGCCAAGATCATGCAGCTGTACGAGGGCACCTCGCAGATCCAGCGCCTTGTGATCGCGCGCGAAACGCTGCTTCCGCGTCGCGTCGAGGAGCCCGCCGCGGTCTGATCTGTGCTGTTCCGGGTGGCGCATGCGCCCCCCGGCCGGGCCGCCCATGTGCGGCCCGGGCCAAAGCCACAT
>JBAURN010000173.1:0-4049 GCA_049581225.1 Solirubrobacteraceae bacterium | reverse complement strand
GCGCAGCATCTGGCCGAAGGGGGTGCGCACCGCGCTTTGCACCTGGCCGGCGCCGCCGCAGCGCAAGCAGCGCTCGATTGGGGTGCCCGGCTCGGCGCCGTTGCCGTGACAGTGCTCGCAGCGGTCGATCGCCTCGAAGGAGACTTCCACCTGGCCCCCGTTGGCGGCTTCGAGCAGGGTCATCTCGACCGCGACGGCGACATCCCCGCCGAGCGCCGATCCGGAGCTGCCCGCGAAGGGGCTGCCCGAGCCGAAGAACGCGTTGAAGAGGTCGCCGATCGAACCAAAGCCGTCGAAGTTGGGGGCATAGCCGCCTGAGCGCAATCCGTCGTGGCCGTAGCGGTCGTAGGTGGCCCTTCGCTCGGGGTCGGAGAGGATCTCATAGGCCTCCGCGGCCTCCTTGAACTTCTCCTCGGCGCCGGGATCGTGCGCGTTGACGTCGGGGTGCAGTTCCCGGGCGAGGCGACGAAAAGCCTTCTTGACGTCCTGCTCGGCGGCGTCGCGGGGCAGGCCGAGCACGTCGTAGGGGTCGCGTGGGGTTGTGGCGCTCATCAATGCTCGGCGTAGGCGTCTTCGACGAAGCGCGAGAGCTCGTGGGCGGCCTCGCGAACGGTGGCGATCGCACCTTCGTAGTCCATGTGGACGGGGCCGATCACCGACACCGCTCCGAGCTTACGACGCGCCAGGCCGTAGCCGGCGGCCACCAAGGCCAGGGAGCGCATCGCGGGTATCTCGTTCTCGCTGCCGATGCGCACATATACGCCGGACTCGTCAAGGGCCGCGCGCAACACGCTCAGCAGGGCGGCACGACGCTCGAGCAGACTCACGAGCTCGTTGATCTGGGTGATGTCGCCGATGCCGGGGCTCGAGAGCAGATGCGCGGCGCCGTCCACGTAGAGGGTGTCCTCTGTCTCGTACGCGAGGCTGCCGAAGGCGGGCGCGAGCCGGTCGATGAAGGCTCGCTCGCTCGTCCCGACGCTGGGATCTTCCAGGCGCTTTGAGAGCATGCGCGCGCCCAGCCCGTAGCCGACTAGGCGCTCGTTGAGGTATTCCCCGGCCCAACCCACCAGTCCCTGGTCGACCGGAGCGTTGAAGGTGGTCAAGAGCTTCGAGACGCCTCCGCTGGAGGTGATCACGACCACGACCACGACCTCTGGCTGCAGTGCCAAGACCTCCACGTGGCGGATCGTCGCCGCGTTCAGCGAGGGCGCCGAGACGACCGCCAACAGACTGGTGACGCGGGAAATGGCGATGCTCGTGACGCGCATCGCCTCCTCGACCTCGCTGCGCGTCAAGGAAAGCGCAAGCGGGCTGCTCGGCACAAGTTCGCGGCCGGCTCCGAGCATCCTGTCCACGACATAGCGGTGGCCCGCCTCGGTCGGCACGCGACCCGCCGAGGTGTGGGGATGGGCGAGCAGGTCGTGCTCCTCGAGCAGGGCAAGCTCGTTGCGCACGGTCGAGGGTCCGCAGTCCAAGCTTGGGTCGGCGGCGATCGTCTTGGAGGCGACCGGCTGTCCGCTGCGCTGGTAGTCCTCCACCACCTTGCGCAGGATCAGCTCCTGTCGGGGGGTGAGCATATGAGCGATTGTAGGCGCCGCCCCGGGGTCCGGAGCGGCGCGCGGGCCTCAGACCCGCAGTTCGGCCTCGGCGTTGCGAATGATCTGGTTGCCCCCCTGCTCGGCCACCGTGTCCACGATCACGCGACCGTCGGCGGCCTCGCGCACCGTGCCTGTGACAAGCACCTCCTGCTCGGGCACGCCCATACCCCTGAATTGAACGGACAGTCGCTTCAAGCTCGCCGGTCCTCCGGCCGCCTCGGTTTGGGCGCGGGCCACCTGGGCCATGGACCACAGTCCGTGCAGGATGCGGCCGGGCAACCCGACGGCGCGAGCGAACTCCTCGTCGATGTGGATCGGGTTGAAGTCACCCGACGCGCCGGCGTAGCGGGCGGTGAGGTACTTGTCGGGTGTGACGCGCACCTCGGGGATCTGGGCGCCTACCGATAGATCTGCCATTGCGCTCACACTCCTCGGACGATGTTGGTCCAGGTTCCGCGACAGACCTGCTCGCCGCGCTGATTTACAGAGACGGACTCGAACACGTAGTAGCCACGACCGTCGCGCTCGGAGATGTCCTTGACAGACGCGGTCGTGGTGATCTCGTCGCCGGCCACGACCAGCGGCCCCCACTCGAACTCCTGGCCTCCGTGGACCATCATCGCGAAGTTCATTTCCACCTCGGGATCGAACAGCGAGGGGGCCACCGAGGGAGAGCTGTAGACGACGGCGAACATCGGCGGGGCGACCACGTCTGCGTAGCCGGCCTCGCGCGCGGCCGTCTCGTCGAGGTGGAGCGGGTTGGTCTCGCCGACCGCGCGGGCGTACTCCTTGATCTTCTCGCGACCCACCGCATAGGTGGTGGGCTCGTAGGTCTTTCCGATCGCTTTGGCGTTGACTGGCACCGGGAGGGCTCCTTGTGGACTGGAGGGATGACGGGCTCGCACGAGCCCACGCGCTGCTTGCAAAAGACTGCGGCCGGCCAGTTTACGGTCCTTAAACGCAAAAAGGCGCCCAGGGGCGCCAACGGTGGGATGTCGCGCTGGACACCCCACCGTTGAGCGGGCCCAAACGGAGACGCTCAGAAGACGAGGTCGTCCTCGATCCCCGAGCCGACGCCGACCAGCTCGCGCTCCCCGACCGCCTCGAGGTCGTCGGTGTTGTGCTCGTCCTCGGCGGAGCCCCGCGCGGCGCCGATGTCGCCGCGGCCGTCCAGGAACTGAACGCTCTCTGCGACGACCTCGACGGCCTGACGTTTGCCACCCTCGGGGGTCTCCCACTCGCTCCAGTTCAAGCGCCCGTCGATCGCTATGCGACGACCGCGGACCATGTAGCGGTGGACCGTCTCGCCCAGTGCGCCAAAAACGCTGACGTTGAAGAAATTGGGCTTCTCGGTGTACTCGCCTTCGGGGCCCTTGCGCCTGCCATTGCTGGCGAGGCGCAAGTTACAGATCGCCAAACCGGAGGGCAGTGCCCGCAGCTCGGGATCGCTGGTGAGACGGCCGACGAGGACGACGCGGTTGATGTTCGAGTAGGACATGGGATTTGCTCCTTTGCTTTTGTCTCGCCCCGCAACGGAAGCTAGGCGACGTGTGCGACGGTTTTTTGCGCGAGGACCCGAAAACCGCGTTTTGGCCTGATTTGACGGGCAAAAATTGCTTTCGCGCGGACCCGACGCCGCCACAGGCGCCGGGCTCACGCCGCGGTGAACGATGGGAGCGCCTCCAAAGGCAATACGACGACCCGCTCCCGAGCGCGCGCCTTCTCGATCGCTCGCTCGAGCGCGCGTTGGACCTGATCGGGCGCGAGGTAGAGCACACCGGAGACCGTGGAAGAGGCCGCCCACGCACGACAGATGCCGGCCAACCGGCGGGGTGCCTTGATCGTCAGCTCGACCTCGACCGCGACGGGCAAGGCGCGAGGGTCCTCGGGCCAGAGGACGAGATCGGGGCGGTGCAGGCGTTCCGCCGCCAAACGGGCGCTCGCGAGCGGACGCATGAGCTCGCGTTCGTCGCGGCGCAGCTCGCGCTCGCCGATGAGCCGGTGGTCGGGATAGCAGCGTTCCAGCGCGGCGGCGACCTCGGCACAGACGATCGCGTGGTGGGCGTTGCCGGGCGAGAGCCGGCAGGGACCGATCCCATAGCCTCCGCAGGCGCGCAGGCCGGGTCTTGTGATCGTGTAGAGGGTGGGAGCATCGACGAGCAGGCGTCGCCGGGCCAGCAGACCGCGTCGCACGGCCGCCGAGAGGTGGCCACGGGCCGAAGCGGGCGTGACGCCCATACGCAAGGCCAGTGCCTCGGCGGTGATCGCTCCGAGAGACGCGGTCCAATGCATGAGGTCGGTTTGCTGGGGCGTTAGTGGAAGATGCGCCTGAGGCATGGTGTTCTCCTTTAGGGGGTGGGGATTGATGGGCGTGCCCAACTGGGCACCGAGCCCTCACGGATCGGCCGCGGGGCCGATCCGTGAGGGCGGGATGGGGCGTCGGCGAAAGTC
>JBAURN010000172.1:0-2005 GCA_049581225.1 Solirubrobacteraceae bacterium | reverse complement strand
GCGCGGCGCTCCTCCCGTCTCCTGGTGTTTCCGCGTGCCCCTGGTGTTTCCGCGTGTTCTGGAGGATGCGGTGACGTGTGCTCGGAAGCGGGTTGGGTAGTGGACGTCCGCATGGGCATTTACCTGCGCATATCCAAGAATTCACCCGAGACCCTTGCGCAACCTACGGTTTCGTAGGCTACGGTTACGTAAGCGTACAAGGCAGCCGCCTGCGGGCGCCTCACCTCAGGGGAGAACATGGGAAGTACTCCGGACGCACGTGACACGGGGAGCACGGCTCTCGTCGAAACCGAGGAAACCGCGCTCTCGCTCGATCCCAGCTCGGCGCCGCTACTGCGCAAGGCCGTGCCGGAAATCGAAGAGAAGCCGATGACCAGAGCGCAGCAGATCACGACCGGAGTGTTCGTGTTCACCCCGATGCTGGCGCTGCTCGCCGCGATCCCGTTCGCTTGGGGCTGGGGCCTGAACTGGCACGACATCGTGATCGGAGCGGCCTTCTACTGGGTCTCCGGGCTCGGCATCACCGTCGGTTACCACCGCTACTTCACGCACAGCTCGTTCAAGGCGAAGCCCGGCCTCCGGGTCGCGCTGGCGGTCGCCGGCAGCCTCGCGATGGAGGGCCCGGTCGTCACCTGGGTAGCCGACCACCGGCGGCACCATAAGTACAGCGACAAAGAGGGCGACCCGCACTCGCCCTGGCGGTACGGCGACGACGCTAAGGGCTTGGCGAAGGGCCTGCTCTGGGCGCACATCCTCTGGCTGTTCGATCCCAACCAGACCTCGCAGGAAAAGTTCGCGCCCGACCTGCTCGCCGACCGCAAGATCCGCACGGTGGACGCGCTGTTCCCTGCGTTGGTTGCCTTCTCGCTCCTTGCTCCCGCGCTGATCGGCGGCTTCTGGAACTCCGCCGGAGCCTGGTCCTGGCACGGCGCCATCGAGGCGTTCTTCTGGGCCAGCCTGGTCCGCATTACGCTGCTGCACCACGTGACCTGGTCGACCAACTCGATCTGCCACACCTGGGGCAACACGGACTGGCAGTCCCGGGACCGCTCGGTGAACGTCTCCTGGCTGGCCATCGCGTCGTTCGGTGAATCCTGGCACAACCTGCACCACGCCGACCCGACCTGCGCACGGCACGGCGCGCTGAAGGGCCAGATCGACCAGTCCGCCCGGGTGATCCAGTGGTTCGAGAAGCTGGGCTGGGCCTACGACGTGCGCTGGCCGGATGAAGCGCGGCTGCACGCCAAGCGCACGGCGGGCGCGACGCGTAGCCTTGGCGGCATGACGATGCGTAACGAAAAGGCGACAAAGCCGGTAAATCCGGCTAATAAGGCGGCGGCATAAAGCCATGATGTTTCGGTGACCGACCAATCCCCCAAAGTCAGCAGAAAGCGGATGACTGGCCAGGAACGGCGGCAGCAGCTCCTCGATGTTGGTCGGCGGCTGTTCGCGGAGCGGGGATTCGAGGGCACCTCGATCGAGGAGATCGCCGCCCAGGCAGGGGTCTCCAAGCCGGTGGTGTACGAGCACTTCGGCGGCAAGGAAGGCCTGTATGCCGTGGTGGTGGACCGCGAGGTCGAGCGGCTCACGACCGTGACGGTGACGCTGTCCGAGGGGCCGTACTCCAAGCCCAAGTTCGAGGCGGCGGCGGTCTCCCTGCTCCGCTACATCGAGGAAAACGCCGATGGCTTCCGGATCCTGGTCCGCGATTCCAGCCCAGGATCCGGTGGCGGCACGTACGGCACGCTGCTGGCCGACATCGCGGGCCAGGTGGAGTTCATCATGGCCGACTTCCTGAAGTCCCGCGGCCGGGACCCGAAGCTGGCCCCGATGTACTCCCAGATGATGGTCGGCATGGTCGCGTTCACCGGGCAGTGGTGGCTGGACGCCCGCAAGCCCAAGCTTGAGCAGGTGGCCGCGAACCTGATCGACCTAGCCTGGAATGGCCTCTCCCAACTCGATGCCCAGGTCTGACCGCGCTCGCCTCCGTGGCTAGCCGAGGTTG
>JBAURN010000171.1:0-19673 GCA_049581225.1 Solirubrobacteraceae bacterium | reverse complement strand
GAGTTTGGACCCCGGCGCTTCCCCTCCGCGGCCTCGACGGCCGGCGCGCGCTCTGGCGCGCTGACTCTCCGGGGCGCGCTGACGGTTGAGCGTCCCTCGGAACGGGAATAAATAGAGAAGACCGGGTTGGCTTCGGTCAACCTCGATCGGCAGCTTTGACAAGTATCGAAGCCGCTCGGTCAGTCGGGCGGCGTGAAGGGAGGTCCCATGGAGGCCGCTTCGATCCATCATCACCCGGCTCAGGGCGCAAGCCCGCCGGTTGCGGACGAGCGTCCGGTGGCCAGTTCGTGGTCGCCGGCCAATCCGGCGCCGCTCGGCTTGGCCGCGTTCGCGATGACGACATTCGTGCTCTCGATGTTCAATTCCAACTTGGTCAACGAAAAGGGAACCCCGGTCGTGCTCGGCTTGGCGCTCGCCTACGGAGGGATAGTGCAGTTGCTCGCAGGCATGTGGGAGTTTCGTACCGGCAACACTTTCGGGGCGGTCGCGTTCTGCTCCTTCGGGGCCTTTTGGATCTCCTTTTGGGCTCTGAACGTGTTCTATGCGAAGGACATTGGCGGCAATGCCGGCCACGCGGTCGGTGTCTACCTGGTGGCGTGGGCCATCTTCACTGCCTACATGACAGTTGCCGCCTTGCGCGTCAGCGCAGCGGTGTTGCTTGTGTTCGTGCTGCTGACGGTGACGTTCATCTTGTTGGCGATCGGCGCAATAGGACCGCATGCGACAATTACCCACTGGGGTGGCTACCTCGGCCTCGCGACCGCCGCCGCCGCTTGGTATGCGTCGTTCGCCGTGGTCACCAACTCCACATTCGGACGCACTGTCTTGCCGGTGATGCCACTCGGCGATCGGTAAAGTCAAAACCATGGGACAAGAGGGGAGGCTCAGACAATGACCACCAACGGTGCCGGGCTCGATTCGGAGCTTGCTCGCATGCTCGAGGTGGAGCGCTTTGAGCCTCCTCGGTCCTTTCAAGAGAACGCGCTTTTGAACGATCCGGCTGTCTACGAGCAGGCGGCCGCCGACCCCCAAGCATGGTGGGCCAAGCAGGCTGAGGAGCTTGCTTGGTTCAAGCCTTGGGACCAAGTACTCGACGATTCCAATCCCCCTTTCTACAAGTGGTTCGTGGGAGGCACGATCAACGCCTCCTACAACTGCCTTGACCGCCACGTCGAGGCCGGGCGCGGCGAGCGCGTGGCCTTGCATTGGCGCGGCGAGCAAGGAGAGGAGCGCGACATCACCTACGCCGAGCTCTTGGCTGAGGTCAAGCGCTTCGCCGGTGCGCTCAAGGATCAAGGCGTGCGCAAGGGCGACGTGGTCGGCATCTACCTGCCGATGATTCCCGAGGTCGTCGTCGCGATGCTCGCCTGCGCTCGCATCGGTGCACCCCACAACGTCGTGTTCGGCGGCTTCTCCGCCGAGGCCGTGCGCGAGCGCATGGAGTTCTCCGAGGCCAAGGCTTTGATCACCGTGGACGGCGCCGCCCGCAAGGGAAAGACCGCGCCGGTCAAGGACCGCGTGGATGAGGTCATGGGCGACCTGGCGACTTTGGAGACGATCGTCGTCGTGCGCTCCAAGGGCACCCCTTGCCAGATGAAGGAGGGCAGGGACGTCTACTACGACGAGATCCTTGCCGCCGCCGATCCGGAGTGTCCAGCCGAGCAACTGGACGCCGAGCATCCGCTCTACATCCTCTACACCTCCGGCTCGACCGCCAAGCCGAAGGGGATCCTCCACACCACCGGCGGTTACCTCACCGGCGCCAGCGCAACCCATCGCTACGTGTTCGACCTCAAAGCGGAGTCCGACGTGTACTGGTGTGCCGCCGACGTGGGCTGGGTCACCGGGCACTCCTACATCGTCTATGGGCCGCTCGCCAACGGCGCCACTTCGGTGATGTGGGAGGGCGCCCCCGACTACCCCAACAAGGGCATCTGGTGGGAGCTGATCGAGCGCTACAAAGTGTCGATCCTCTACTGCGCGCCGACCGCCATCAGGGCGTGCATCAAGTGGGGCGCCGAGTGGCCCTCCAAGCACGACCTCTCCTCTCTGCGCCTGCTCGGCACGGTTGGCGAGCCGATCAACCCCAAGGCCTGGCTCTGGTACCACAAGGTGATCGGCGGCGAACGTTGCCCGATCGTCGATACGTGGTGGCAGACCGAGACCGGCGCGATCATGATCACGCCCCTGCCCGGGATTACCGCGACCAAGCCGGGCTCGGCCACGCAGCCCTTCCCGGGGGTGGAGGCGCAGGTGCTGGCGGAGTCCAGCGGCGAGCCGATCGTCGAAGGCCAGGGATTGCTCGTGCTAACCAAACCGTGGCCTTCGATGCTGCGCACCCTCTACAAGGAGGAGGAGCGTTTCATCGAGACCTATTTCAGTCGCTTCGGCCGGGAGACGTACTTGGTTGGTGACGCCGCGCGCGTGGACTCCGACGGCTACATCTGGGTGATCGGGCGCATCGACGACGTCGTCAACGTCTCCGGGCACAGGCTCTCCACGGCCGAGGTCGAGTCGGCGATCGTCGCCCATCCAGACGTGGCAGAGGCCGCCGTGATCGGACAGCACGACGAGCAGTCCGGCCAGGCGATTGTCGCCTTTGTCACACTCCAGGGCGATCTCCAAGGCGACGAGGCCGAGGTGGAGAGCATCCGCGAGACCGTGGCCGAGCGGATCGGAAAGTTCGCCCGCCCCAAGCGCATCATCTGGTCGGACGATCTGCCCAAGACCCGCTCGGGCAAGATTATGCGTCGCCTTTTGCGCGACATCGCCGAGGGCCGCGCTTTGGGCGACGTGACGACCTTGCGCGACCCAACCGTGACTGCCCAGTTGCAGGAACGAGTCAAGGAGCTGCAAGCCAGCGAAGCGTAGGGGATTCTCACCTAGGCTTTATGTTCGGCTGAAAGGGTTCTGCGCGCACGTGCCTTCCGCTGCTCGCGCAGCGCCATCGCAGACAGGAGCCAGCTGCCATGCCAGCCAGCATTGAGCCCTCGCAAGCTCGTGGTCAGACCAAGACACTCGATGACCCGAGTCCCGCCGTCGAAACTATCGGCCTGACCAAGCGCTTCGGCTCCAGAGCCGCGATCGACTCCGTCGATCTGCAAGTGCCCCGTGGCAGCGCCTTCGGCTTCCTGGGTCCCAACGGAGCCGGCAAGACCACCATGATCCGCATGTTGCTCGGCCTGACTCACGCGAGCGCGGGCACGATGAGCGTGCTCGGCCATCCCGTCCCCGCTGAGCGCTCCGAGGCGTTGGCGCGTGTTGGCGCGATCGTCGAGGAGCCCCGCTTCCATCCGCAGCTGACCGGCCGTGAGAACCTGCGCATCGTCGCCGCCGCGCGTGGTCCCGAGACACACGAGCGCATCGTCCCGGCTCTGCGCCGCGTCGGCCTGTCCGAGCGCGCCGATGAGAGGGTCAAGAAGTACTCGCTCGGCATGCGCCAGCGCTTGGGCGTCGCGCGCTGCCTGCTGGCAGATCCTTTGCTGCTGATCCTCGACGAGCCCACCAACGGGCTCGACCCGGGCGGTATTCAGGAGTTCCGTGAAATGATCCGCGCGATGGTCGAGCAGGAGGGACGCACAGTCTTCATCTCCTCCCACCTGCTAGACGAGGTCGAGAAGATCTGTGACCACGCCGCGATCGTCGATCGCGGCAAGATCCTGATGCAGGGCGCGATCGCCGAGCTTGCCGAAGGGAGCGCTCGCCACGAGCTGATCGTCGGCGTGGACGATCCTCTGCGCGCCTTGGAGCTGCTCCAGGCAAGCGACTCGGTGCTCCAGGCGCACCGCTCCGACGAGGGCCTGCGCGTGGTATTGGGCGAGGTCCCCGACACGTCTCCCGCGGAAAGCGCCGCCGCCGTAAACGCCGCCCTGGTGGGCGCCGGACTAGCAGTCTCGCGCTTGGAGCCCGTGCGCCAGAGCCTCGAGAAGCGGTTCCTGGAGGTCACCTCCAGACTGTCCGATTCGACCACCGAGGAGGTGCTCTCATGAACGCCACGATCGCCGCCCAGATGACCGGCGCGGACATCCTCAAGCTGCGCAAGAAACGGGGGATCCTCACCTGGTCCCTGGTCCTGGCCTTGGCCCCGATCCTGATCTACTTCGTGGTGGCGGTGATCCAGCACGCCTCCAGCCCGGCCAACCACGGCCCCGCCGGGGGAACCCAGAACTTCTCCGACGGTCTGCGCGTGATCGCGCTCTTCTTCGGACCGCTCGCCGCGCTGTTGATCGGCGTCGAGGCTGGTACCGGCGATGCCTCGGCCGGAGTCTTCCGCGACCTGGTCGTGACCGGCCGCTCACGTCTTGCCCTGTTCGCCACCCGCGTACCCGCCGCTCTGGCGGTCACCGTCGCGATGATGCTCTGCGCCTACGCCCTCTTGTTGATCGGCACCTTTGCGTTCGCCTCTAACCTGCCGACCCCGAGCGGCTCTCTGATCCTCAACGGCCTCGGTTTCACCTTGCTCGGGACAGGCGTGCTGTGTGTTGTGGCGGTTGGCTTCGCGTCGCTCACGACCTCCAAGCCCGCCGCGATCATCGCCCTGATCGCATGGCAGATCGTGGCCAGTCCGATTCTTGCCAACATCAAAAGCCTGGGCAGCTCGCGCGAGGGTCTGATGAGTCAGGCGATCGCCCACTTCAGCCCTGTCCACGTCGGCGAAGGTGGTCACGGGGCGAGCGTCGTCTTGTCGGGTGGCACGGCCGTGATCGTGCTTGTCGTATGGGTAGCGGTGTTCCTCGCGCTCGGCGCTTGGCGCACCAGCACGATGGACGCCTAGACCTTGCGGTGCTCAGGCACCCACGCGCCGTCGTCTTGGCGCGTGAAGTCCTGGAACAGGCCTGACGCCTCGGCCTGCATTATGCGGGCGATCTCGTCGAACACGAGCCTCAGCTCCTCCTCGGCTCCCGGCGCGGTGCGCATCTCTATCACGTGCCGCAAGGTCCTCGCGTTGGCCGTCCACAGGATGTCGGTTGAGAGGCCGATCGGGGCGAGTCTGCGCAGCGCCGAGGTGACCTCCTTCTTGATGTGAAACGGCACCCCCTCCTGGTCGATGCCAAGCTCCTCGGCGGCCTTCACCTGGAACTCCTCGAGCTGCTCGACGATGCTCAACACCTGCTCGCGCACCGGCTCCAAGGCCGGCGGCACCCTGAAGCCGATGTCGGTCAAGCGAACGTAGCGCAAGCTCTCCTGGCTGAAGGCCGAGCCGGCCCTGTGACGGACAAGCTCGTGCGTGAAAACGCGGCTCACGTTGCGAAGCGCAAACGACCAGTTGGCGTGCTCGAGCACGCTGCCGTGCGCGCTCTTGAGGATGTTGGCGAAGTACGCCTTCTGGTCGGTGCGGACCCGGGTCACGTTCGGGTTCAACCCCGGCTCCCAGCTGCGATAGCAAGCCCTCCCGCCGAACTCCACGATCAACTCGCCCCCATTGGGCTCCCCGTCGGCCTCCTCCAAGCGGCGCTCGAGCCAAGACTCGCCGCCCACATCGGCCAGGTAGCCCCTCATCCCCTCGACGTCGATTGAGGGCCGGGCGATCAGAAAGACGCTGGGATCGGTCTCGTGCATGAGGCGGGCGATCTTACAACCCCGGTCGGGCGTGATGGGACTCGCAGTCGGGATATGACCGCCCCTCCGGGCGGCGGTTGAGCGTTAGCGATGGGGGGGCCGGTGTGTTTGAATGGTCAGGCCTTGACAGCTGGTGACAGATCGTGTACATTGCTGAATATCCTTCATTCGGCTTGAGTGGGGATGTACATAAGGTCGGGTCGTTAGGGTCGGTCTCTGTGGTCGACACCAACTTGTTTTGACGGGGATCCTTGGGAGAGGACCTGGTCGCTTTCCAGAGAGGGTTGTTTTTCGCGTGGTTTCTTTTGGGGATAACGTGTTTGGGGGTCCTTGCGCCTTTGCTAGGGGCGTTATAGGACGCGTCAGCGTCGCTGACGCGTCTCTCTCTCTCTCTCTCTGGCGCCGCTGCCTTCTAGGCTGTAGCGCTTTTTGCCGCGGCTTTGCCGCGTGCGTTGCCGGGCGAGTCTCCCGGCATGATTTCTCTTTCTCTCGGTATGGCTTCTCTTCTGCGCTAGCGGGCTGTTGTGCCGCTGGTGTGGACGGTGCGGGCTCGCGTCTGGGGACGATCACCCTCTCCCTCTGTGCTCAGACGCCTGTCCGCCCAATTTGGGTGCGGGTATGAGCGTGCTCTGCGCATCGGATAACGCAGCCGACCTGCATGCCGCCGGTCAGAGCGTTTTGGCGCGATCCGGAGTTAGTCGGCGGTTTGCTGAGACTCAGCGCGGACGGCTTATCTCCTCGGCGATCAGGGTGCTCGATGATCGTGGTTACGCCGATAGTTCGGTGGCGCACATAACTGGTGGAGCGCGGGTGTCTCGGCGTACTTTCTACGAATTGTTCTCCGATCGCGAGGAGTGTCTTGCGGCCGCGCTGCGCAGTGTTGTCGAGCTGATCGAGGGGGAACTCGTCGTGGCTGGTGTCGAGGGGTTGTCCTGGCGTGAGCGGGTCCGGATTGGTTTGTGGACGATACTGTCGTTCTTTGAGCGTGAGCCGGCGCTTGCGCGAGCGTGCGTGGTGCAGGCGTTGCGCGGGGGTCCACGGATACTCGAGTATCGCGAGAGTATCCTCGCGCGTTTGGCTGCGGTTCTCGATGAAGGTCGCGGGGAGAGCGCGGCGGGCGCCAAGCTTACGCCCCTGACCGCGGAGGGCTTGGTGGGGGCAGCGTTCTCGATCCTTTACACGCGTCTGTTGCGCCGCGAGCCGACTCCTCTGACCGGCTTGCAGGGCGAGCTGGCCGGCCTGATGTTCTTGCCTTATCTGGGCGCCGCGACCGCTCGTCGTGAGCGAACACGCGCGGTGCCATCCACGCCTTCCCGCCAGACAGGCGATCGTGGTTATATCGAACAGTTCGGTAGCGATCCGTTTGAGGGTGTCGCGATCAGAGTCACTTATCGCACGATGCGCGTATTGCATTGCGTGGCCGCTCGTCCCGGTGCCAGCAACCGCCAGATCGGCGAGGACGCCGGCATGAGCGACCAGGGACAGGTATCCAAGCTGCTCACCCGCCTAGAGCGAGTCGGCTTGCTCACCAACAGCAGCAAGAACCGTCCCCAGGGCGAGGCCAACTCGTGGCTGCTGAGCCCACAGGGACTGAAGGTAACAAATGCGATCGGCGCGCACGCGCACAACGACAAGGGGGTGGCGTGATGCGCCAAAAACAGGTAAAGCCACGCATGCGTGGATGGTTGCCGGCGATTGTGCTCGCGCTCAGCGTCTGCGCCCTCGCCACGACAGCAGCGTCCGCCGCGGCACAGGCGCCGGGGCGGACGTATGAGATGGCAAGCCCACCATACAAGGGCGGGTACGGCGCCAACTTCATCACCGCAGTCGCCCCCGACGGAAACAGCGTGGCCTTCGGTAGCAGCGGCGCATTCGCCGGAGTGCTCACCAACCCCGTCGGAGGCACCTATCTCGGCCGACGAGACGCGTCGGGCTGGTCGACAGCGCCACTGGAACCCCCGGCCTCCGTCGCACCATGGACTGTATTGGGTGGCACGAGCGACTATTCGGCGACTCTCGATGCCTCGCTGTCGATGACGATGTTGGGAACGAATCAAGGCGAGGCCGACGAAGAAAAGACGGCGGGCGAGTTCTTGCTTCACCGTACGGACTCTCCCTATGACGTCGCGAGCTTCGAAATTGCCGGGTTGGCATTGGAGCCGCTCGAAGCAGGCGGCAAAATAGCGATTCCAAATTATGAGGGCGCAAGTCCCGACTTGAGTCACATCTTCTTTACCACGGAGAGCAATCTGCTGCCCGAACTGCCCGAACCGGGAGGCAAAATACCTTGGTTCTATGAAATGATCGCGTCGGGGGCCGGCGCTCCGTCTTTCAAACTGGTCGGCCTTAACAACGAAGGCGGCGTTATCGGTGGCGGCAGTTGCGGGGCGGGGGCGTCGCTTCCTTCGCGTTCGGTTAGCCGCCTCAACGAGATTTCGGCGAATGGAGCCTCCGTCTATTTTCGCGCGTGTAACAGCGGACAGTTGTTTGTGCGCGTGGATGCCCGGCGCACCCTCGAAGTCTCTAAACCGCTGGGCGAAGTGTGCGAAGAAGTTCCCTGTCCCGGCTCTGCCAAACGCGCAGAAGCCGAATTTCAAGGTGCTTCGGAAGACGGTTCGCGCGTGTATTTCACTACGAGCGCGCCGCTGGTCGTGGGCGATCATGACACACAGAACGTCCTGTATCTTGCGAGCGTTGGTTGTCCGGGCGGTGAAGAAGCATGCGAACCGGCGCAGAAGGTCGTTACGCAAATGACACAGGTGTCGCGTGCGCCTAGCGGCGAAGCGGCGGACGTGCGTGGTGTTGTTGCGGTCAGTCCTGATGGTTCGCGCGTGTATTTTGTCGCGGGTGGTGTCCTGAGCGAAGGCGCCAACGCCGAAGGGCACGCTCCCGTGGCCGGCGCCGAGAACCTGTACGTGTATGACACCAGTTCAGGCGAGGCGCCTGTGTTTGTCGCCGACTTGTGCTCCGGTCCGGAACTATCGGGAGTAAGCAAGGATCAGGTGTGTCCGGATAACCTCAATATCAATGGTGTAAATGAATCGCCCACCAACAATGACAAGAAGCTTTGGGCGACGGCTGGCCCAGAAGCCCAAACTGCTGGCGCGGATGCTGGTTTCCTCGTTTTCTCGAGTTTTGGAAGACTTACTAGTGGGGATGCCGACGGCGCCAGAGACATATATCGATACGAAGCGGCAAGCGGGCTGCTAGAGCGTGTCTCTGTCGGCGAAGCGGGCCGGGACGCAAACGGCAACAACAGTGCATACAGCGCGGCGATGCGGGATGAAGAGAAGAGCGAAGCATCTTCAGCGGCTAAAGCGCGTTTGCGTGTGAGGGCGATCAATGAAGATGGCACGCGGATCGTCTTCACGACCGCCGAGCCGTTGTCGCGCTTTGCTACCAACGGCTTGGAAAATGTTTATGAATGGCGTGCGGGACCGGGCCCAAACGAAGGCAGCGTATCGCTCGTGTCTAGCGGCAGCTCCCCCGAATCTGACAGCGAACCGGTGATCACGCCATCGGGCGACGATGTCTTCTTCGTCACCTCTCAAAGCCTTCTCCCACAAGACACGGACAGCGCGCCCGATGTCTATGACGCGCGGATCGGCGGCGGTTTCCCGCCGGTGCTCGCCGAACGTCAGCCGTGCTCTGGCGACGCCTGCCAGGGTGCGCTGACCAACCCAGCGCCGTTGCTTGTGGCTGGGAGTGTCGCACAGGCCCCGGGTGGCAACTTCAGCACGCCCGCTCCGGCCAAGAAGGTCGTGAAGGCAAAGAAGAAGTCGAAGCAGAAGGCTAAGAAAAATAAAACGAAGCGACAGCGGCGAAGCGGAACTGCTGCCAGACGCCGTGGAAGATCTACGACCGGCGTGAGGAGGGGATGACCGTGAGGCTGAAACGAGTTCTCTATGCAGCGATGTTGGCAGGGTCGGTGTTGTTGAGCGTCTCCGCGCCGGTTGCGGGCGCGGCGGTTGAAGCGAAGCCTTTTGGGATCACCGACTTTTCGCTCCAGACGACGATCACCAAGGAAACGCTCGAAAACGAAGGCAAGGTGCGTCGCTTCGAAAACGTGCCGTATGACTTCACGCAGGCGGGCGGGCATCCGTGGGGTTTGACTGTGGCAGGCACCGTTACCAGTGAAACGACGGCTTCAGGCGTGGTGGTTCCCACGCGTGACCCGAAGGACATTGTCGTGGATTTGCCTCCGGGTCTGTTGGGCGATCCGCAGGCTGTGCCGCGTTGTCCCTTGACGGCGGTTCTCTCCAAAGGCACTCCGTGCCCCGCTTCGACGCAGGTTGGTGAGGCGGTGCTCCACGTTTTCGGGACTGGCTCGGTGCTTGACCATGACCTGATCGGGCCGATCGTTAACGTGACACCCGAAGGGGGGCAGTCGGCGGAGTTCGTAGTGGAGAACGTCACCCACATCCCGTTTCTGTTGACTGCTCACTTGGTCCATACCGCACAAGGTTATGGTTTTACCGTCGTCAGCGACGAGATACCGACGACCGTGAGCCTGACGGGTTTTGAATTGACGTTTTGGGGTGTGCCGGCCGACCCGAGTCATGACCCTGTGCGCGGCCTGTTCTGTGATGGGGGCGTGAACCCGCGCGACTGCGAATATACCCAATACGGCGGAGCCAACCCCGGACGCCAGAGTGGTGGTCTGTCCAGCGATCTTCCGTTGGTTCCGTTTTTGACGTTGGGGAGTGATTGTGCGGCGGGTCCTCAGACTGCGTCGATGCGCGCGGATTCGTGGGAGGAACCGGGTCGCGCGGTCGGTAACGGCGTGTATGAAGGCTATGTTTCAAAGGAAGCGACGATGCCGGGCCTGACGGGTTGCGACTTGTTGCAGTTCGATCCGTCGATCGAAGCGCAGCCGGATACGCTTTTGGCGGATGAGCCTGTCGGTTTGGGTGTGAATATTAAGGTTCCGCAGGTCGAAGCGCCGGAAACGCCCGCGACTCCGCATTTGCGTGATGCCGTCGTGACGTTGCCGGAGGGGATGTCTGTGAGTCCCGGTGTTGTCGATGGGATCGAGGCGTGTAGTGAATCGGGGCCGGAAGGGATCAATTTCGAAGGTCCTGAATCTGAAGAAGTCGGTCCCAACGGCGAACTTCAACTCGCGGCGGGGCATTGTCCTGACGCGTCGATCGTGGGTACCGCGGAAGCAGAAACAGCGTTGTTGCCTGGACCGGTGAAGGGTCATGTGTATTTGGCGCGACCGGATTGCGGCGGGGCGGGTCAAGCTGCCTGTAGCGCTCACGATGCCCAGGACGGTGGCCTGTACCAGCTGTATCTGGAATTGGGTGGTACCGGCGCTCTGGCGGACACCGGCATCAATATCAAGGTGCGGGGGAAGGTCGAAGCGAATCCCGCGACCGGCCAGTTGACGACCCGCTTTGAAAACAATCCACAAGCACCCTTCAGCGAACTACGCATCCGCCTGAATGGTGGTCCGCGCGCACCACTGGACACCCCCGCAGTGTGCGGTCCCGCGACGACGACGGCGGACTTCACGCCATGGTCGGCACCAGGGACGACACCCGAAGGGCTCGTGACGGGCGGGACGTCTGACGCGACGCCGTCCTCGAGCTTTGAAGTGCAGGGCTGCTCCGGGGCGCCCGGGCTGAAGCCTGGTTTCTCTGCGGGTATGGTCACGCCGCAGGCGGGACAGTTCAGCGCGTTCACGCTAAATCTCTCACGCCAAGACCGCGAACAGTACCTCTCCGGCATCCAGATACACACCCCTCCGGGACTGTTGGGGATGCTATCGAGCGTACCGCTATGCGGCGAACCACAGGCGGCGCAGGGAACCTGTCCGGAAAGCTCGAAGATAGGCACGACAAAGGTAGCGTCCGGTGCTGGTTCCCACCCGTTTGAAATCGGTGGCAACGTCTACCTGACTACCGGCTATAAGGGTGCACCGTTCGGGTTGAGCATCGTCACCAACGCCATCGCCGGCCCGTTCAACCTCGGTCTGGTGATCGTCAGGGCGCAGATCGATGTGGATCCGCAAACCTCGCAGTTGACGGTCACGAGCGATCCGTTGCCGCAGATCGTCTTCGGCGTGCCGCTGCGTTTGCAGCGTGTGACGGTGAATATCGACCGGCCGGGGTTCATGTTCAACCCGACCAACTGCGAAGCACACCAGATAAGCGCTGTGATCTCCGGCAACCAGAACGCGACGGCGAGCGTGTCGAGCCCGTTCGCTGTCGGTGGTTGCAAGAGCCTCGCGTTCAAACCGAAGTTCGCGGTCTCCACCAACGGGAATACGACCCGTGCGAAGGGCGCGAGCCTCGACGTGAAGCTGTCATATCCCGCCGGGTCGGTGGGTAGCGAGGCGAACATCGCACGCGTCAAGGTGTCCTTGCCTAAGCTACTGCCTTCGCAGTTGAAGACGTTGCAGCACGCGTGTCCAGCCGCGACGTTCGACGTGAACCCGGCCGACTGCTCGGCGGCGTCTGTCGTGGGGATCGTCAAGGCGAGCACGCCACTGCTGCCGGTCGGTCTGTCCGGTCCCGTGTACTTCGTCTCCCACGGCGGCGAAGCATTCCCCTCGCTGATCGTCGTATTGCAGGGCGACGGCGTGCGCGTCAACCTGACCGGCGCCACGTTCATCAGCAAAACGGGTGTCACCAGCAGCACATTCAAGACGATTCCCGACGTACCAGTCAACAGCTTCGAGCTGTACCTACCCCAAGGGAAATATCCCGCGCTCGCAGCGAACGGCAACCTCTGTAGCGAGCAGAAGAAGCTCTTGATGCCGACCGAAATCGTCGCGCAAAACGGGCTCATACTCCACCAAAGCACCAAAATCCAGGTCAGCGGCTGCAAAACAGCCAAAGTGAAGGCCAAGCGAGCACACAAGGCCTCCACGAACACGCGCAACGGGTCCGTCTCGCGCGCGAGGACTACGACCGGCTACGGGAGGACACACTGATGAGCACCCCTACAAGAAAGATTCTTTGCTCCGTGGCCGCCGCTGTCGTAGTGGCGTGCATAGCGCCTATTACAGGCGCGCTTGGCGCCACTCCGCCAGTCAAGCTCGTCGCGGCCAACCACTTCGGTTGGGAAGTCAACAAGACCACTGGCGGCAACGTTTGCGCTGTTGAAAGCAAAAACGAATGTCAACCGGGAGTTGCCAGTAGCCAACCCGACGGCTTCGAATCTCCTGAAGCTGTCGCCGGTGCGCCCAACGGCAGCATCTACGTCGCTGAGTCTCTCAACGCGCGCGTACAGGAGCTCACCTCTAAAGGCGAATTCGTTTTGATGTTCGGCAAGGACGTCAACGCCACAACCAAAGGCGACATCTGCACCCAGGAAGAAATCATTAAAGCCGGAGTCAAATGCAAGGCAGGCGAAACCGGCAATGGAGCCGGCGCGTTCGCCTTTCCGCGAGGGATCGCTATCGACCCATCCACCGGCAACGTCTACGTAGCAGACTCAGGGGGTACCGGCGGGAGTGTCGTCGAAAATGATCGTGTGGAGGAGTACACGAACACCGGACAATTCATATTGACGTTCGGCAAGGAAGTCAACGCGACAACCAAAAGCAACATCTGCACCGAGGAAGAAGTCTCCAAATCAAACGTGAAATGTAAGGAAGGCATCGAACCACCACTAGGTACAAACGAACCCGGAGCGTTCAGCTTTCGGGGCGGTCCTACGCTCGCGGTAGGCCCCACAAACGGGCTCCTGTACGTCGGTGAAGAACATCGGGTGCAGGAGTTCGAAGCAAACGGTCAACTCAAGGGTGAAATCCCGTTGACTTCGCTATCGGCAGCTACCGGAAGCCACGTTTCCGCGCTAGCTGTTAATGCCACCGGCGAATTGTATCTGGTCTACAGCCCGCCCCAAAGGCTTGAAGTTAACGAAGGTGCTAATGTGGTTCGTGTCTTCGACCCAGATGGAAAAGAAGTGAGAAGCTTCGAGATTTTCGGCAAGCCTGTGGAATTCTTCGAAGTAAATGGTCTTGCGGTCGACTCTTCGGGACGGCTTGCGGTTACAGTGTTTGAAAACAAGCGCTTCAAAGACGAAGCACGTGGTGACTTTGGCGGCCTCTATGACGCCGCTACTGGGCACCTCATCACGGAATTCACGGTCCCTGCTAGTCAGGGCATCGGGTTCAACGGGGCTGGCGAACTGTTTTCGGTGGCAAGCCCAAATGGTTTCTATTCCGAAGTTGGTCACGAAGTCGTTGCTTACAAGCCCGAGCCAGTCGCTGAACTGTTGCCCGGCCCCACTGTCTGTAACCCGGGTGTGGAAGTCGATTCGTCGCAGACGTTCGATTGCACCCTGAGCGGGGAAGCCAACCCTGAGGAAGTCGGCGAAACAGAAGTGTGGTTTGACTGGGGCAGCACGCCTGCGTTGGGTCAGCAAACAGGCAAGGTGAAGGTGGCTACCGGTGGTGTGCTCGTGAAAGTCAGCGCACCGATTACCGGTCTGCTCCCCAACGAACAGTTCTACACCCAGACGACAGGTGTCGATAGCAATGTGCAGTTGCCGGAATTCTTGAGTGGCGTACCGTCGTCGTTTCGTACACCGACCGCACTGCCGGTGATCGTGGGCCAACCAGAAGTGGGGTTTGTCAGCTCTTCATCGGCGGTGATGTCGGGGGTGCTGAACCCGGAGAACGCGAACACGCGCTACCGCTTCCAGTATGGCCCATGTGAAACACTCGACAGTTGCTCACAGGTCGGGGAAACAGTCGCCGCGGAATCGCCGCAGTACGGCAAGCTTGAAGCGATCCTTGAAGCTACCGAACTGCAACCGGCGACCACCTACCACTACCGGCTCCTCGCGGATGACGGGCATGAAGTCGCCGGAGCGCTTGAAGGCGGCGAAACGCACGGTGCAGAAGGCACCTTTACGACCGCCCCGGCGCCGCTACCGCAAGCTTTGACTGGAGGTGCTAGCGCGGTCTCCGCTACGAGCGCGGTCATATCCGGCAGCGTCAACCCCGACGGGCGGGCCGCAACCTACACGTTTGAAATGGGAGTGCAGGAAGGCGCCGCTACACAGTACGGCGTCGTCGTCTCCGGACCGGCAGGCACCGAAGCAGCCCTTGTCGCAGAGGCACGCGCGTTGAGCGGGCTGCAACCGGGCACGACCTACGCCTACCGCATCTCCGTCTCAAGCGGCTACATCGACACGCCCTCGCACACGATCCATGGTCAGACGGCGACGTTCACGACGCTCGGCCTGCCCGCGGTCGTATTCGCGCCAGTCCCACTCGCACAGCTTTCGGTGCCCGCGATCGCGTTCCCCAAGCCGGTCGTGACGTCCAAGGCGAAGAAGAAAGCGAAGGCCAAGAAGAAAACCAAGCGGCATAAGCCCAAGAAAACGACCAAGCGCACCGGCCGCAAAGGCTAAAGCGCGCCTGACAGCAAGAGAAGGGGAGGAGCCTCGATGCTCGCAAAGCTACGCACCAGGATCACCTACACCAACATCGCGATGACAATCGCGCTCGTATTCGCTATGAGCGGCGGCGCATACGCCGCCAGCAAAGTCCTGATCACCTCAACCAAACAGATCAGCCCAAAGGTACTCAAACAACTCAAAGGCGCAAACGGCAACAACGGCGCAACCGGCGCCACCGGACCGGCCGGTCCAGCAGGCCCCACCGGACCCCAAGGCCCACAAGGCGCCAAAGGCGAAAACGGAGCCGCCGGCTCAAACGGCGCCCCCGGCACAGGCGTGACGACAGCGGCTTTGAAAGAAGGCGACAAAAACTGTGCGGCCGGTGGCACCGAATTGAAATCAGCGAGCGGCACCACGTTCGCTTGCAACGGTGTGCCCTCAGCGACGCTTCCCAAAGGCGTCTCAGAGAAAGGCGCTTGGGGAGTCAGCGACTATCATCTGGCCAAGCCGGCAGTCGCCGTACTTGTGCCCATTACGTTTCCGACGCCGCTAGCCAAATCGCTGGACGAAGAACACGTGCACTTCATCGGCACAGAAGCAGGCTTCAAAGAAGCACACGAAGCCGCAGCGATCAAAAACGGAGAATGTAGCGGCAACTTCGAAAAACCAGGAGCACGAACCGGAAACCTATGCGTATTCCTATCATTTAATCTAAACGAATCGCCAGCGGCGTTCCAATTGTCCAATCCGGAAACCACGAATCCCGGAGCCAGCTCAACAGGCACCATCCTCGTCGAAGTCTCCCAGAACAGAGAAGAAGAAGCCGTCTACTACGGCGACTGGGTCGTAACGGGATAGCGTCGAGCAACCACGGTTTGGCGACGCGTCGATTGCTGGCGGCGCGTCGCCAAGCCCCAGTAGTTATCCTCATCGCGGATGATGGCAGGTTGTGGCTCGGTGGGGCCCGCATTGGCGGTGCAGCGGTCAATTTCTCTCGGGTATCTCCACTAGACTTGCAATCTGCCATGAGCACAGCCAGTGTCGACTCACCCGATCTCGAGAGTGATCCGGCGAACATCGTCGAAGCCCACAACGTCTCGCGCCGCTATGGCGAGGGCGAGATCGCCGTGGACGCCCTGCGCGACGTCAGCGTGAGCTTCCCCGGTGGCCGCTTCGCCGCGATCATGGGCCCCTCCGGGTCGGGCAAGTCGACCTTGATGCACATTCTCGCCGGCTTGGACCGACCCACCTCGGGCTCGGTCAAGGTGGGCGGCGTCGAGCTCGGCGATCTCGACGACCGCAAGCTCACGCAGCTGCGCCGCGACCAGATCGGATTCATCTTCCAAACGTTCAACCTGCTGCCCGTTCTCAGCGCGGAGGAGAACATTCTGCTGCCGCTCTCGATCGCCGGGCGCAAGCCCGATCAGCAGTGGCTGGACCGGCTGATCGACACCGTCGGCATTCGCGACCGCCTGCAACACCGCCCGGCCGAGCTCTCCGGCGGCCAGCAGCAGCGCGTCGCCGTCGCGCGTGCCTTGGTCTCGCGCCCCTCGGTCGTGTTCGCCGACGAGCCCTCCGGCAACCTCGACTCAAAGGCCTCCGATGACGTGCTCGAACTCCTGCGCCACGCCGTCGACGACTTCTCCCAGACGGTCGTGATGGTCACCCATGACGCGCACGCCGCGTCATTCGCCGACCGTCTCTTGGTGCTTGTCGACGGGCGCATCGCCCACGACGGGGAGGCGACGAGCGCCGAGCAGGCCTTGGACCTGATGAAGTCCGTCGGCTGATGGCCGCTCACGCGAGTCCGTCGGGCACGGGACGCGACTGATGCTCGCGCTAGTGCTGCGAGGCTTCATGCAGCGCAAGCTGCGGGTCTTGCTCACCGGGATCGCGGTCGCGCTTGGCGTGGCCTTGATGGCGGGCACCTATGTGCTCACCGACACGATCAACCAATCTTTCGCCGGCATCTTCCAGACCGCCAACCGTGGCCACGACGTAGTGATCACGCCCACGCAGGTGCTTGGAAACAACAGCGGCTCGGAAACCACGCCGATCACCGACGCGATGCTCGCGCGTGTGCGCGCCAACGCGGGCGTGAGTCAGGCCGCCGGCTCGATCTTCTCGCCGGGCACGTTCCTCGACGTGAACCGCAAACGGCTCACCAAGGGCGGGGCGCCCGCGTTCGTGGCCTCCGAGGCGCCCCCTCGCTTCAACTCCTTCTCCCCGGTCCAAGGCCGTTTCCCCGCGGGCCCCGATGAACTCGCGATCGACGAAGCCACCGCCGAACGCGCCAAACTGAAGGTCGGTCAGCAGATGCTTGTAGCGGGCGGCTCCGCGCCCGCCAAGCGCTACACGATCGTCGGCGTCGTCAAGTTCGGTGGCGGCGCGTCCTTCGGCGGCGCGGGCATCGCGGTCCTCACGCTTCCCGAGGCCCAGCGTGTGGTCGGCGAGCGGGGCGCCTTCGACCAGATCGACGTCGCCGCTAAGCCGGGCGTCACCCCCGGTGCTCTGCGTGACCGCCTCCGGGCGACTCTGCCGCGCACCGTGGATGTGCGCACCGGCACCGAACAGGCCAACCACGACACCTCCGAACTGGAAAGCAACCTCAGCTTCCTGCGCACGTTCCTGCTCGTGTTCGCCTACGTGTCGCTGGTGGTGGGCGCCTTCATCATCTTCAACACCTTCTCGATCACGGTCGCCCAGCGCACGCGCGAGTTCGGCCTGCTGCGCACACTCGGCGCCTCACGCTCCCAGATCATGCGCTCGGTCATCTATGAAGGCTTCCTCCTGGGGACCGTGGGAGCCGTGCTCGGGCTGCTCGGCGGGCTCCTGCTCGCCCCCGCGCTCGACCAGCTGTTCAAGGCCTTCGGCGCCGACTTGCCCGACAGCGGCACAGTGCTCGAGACGCGCACCATAGTCGTCTCCCAGGCGGTGGGGATCGGCGTGACCGTGCTCGCCGGCCTGGCGCCCGCGATCCGCGCCACGCGGGTGCCCCCGCTCGCGGCGATGCGCGAAGGCATTGGCATCCCACCACGACCCTTGCCCACCAAGCGCCAGCTGATCGCTCGCTTTTTGCTCGGGATCGTCGTGGTCCTCGTCTTGGCGGCGGTGACCGGGGGGCGTGCGCTGGGATTGGTGCTGCTGGTCGCCTGGTGTCTGCGCGCGCTCAGGCTGGGGGTGCGTCTGCGACGCGGGGGCGAGCGCCCGGCACGCCACTACCGCATAGTCCCCGCCTTGGCCAGGGCGATCGGCTCGCTCTTTGCCTGGCGTGGCATCACCGCGCGCCTGGCCCGAGAGAACTCGATCCGCCAACCCGGTCGCACGCTCACCACGGCCGCCGCGCTCACCGTCGGGTTGGCCTTGGTCACCTTGGTGGCGGTGCTCGCCGATGGCACCAAGGCCACCATCGACCAGGCTGTCAGCCGCTCCTTCGCGGGCAACCTGATCGTCGAGAACTCCCAATCCGGCAACGAAGCCGGGATTCCTGCCTTGGTGGCACCCGCGCTGCGGCATGTTCCGGGAGTGGCTGTTGTGACACCGGTCGGGTTCACTATCGGGCGCCTGCACGGCAGCAGCGGCAATGCTTCGATCACCGCGATCGAACCCGCGACTTTCGGCCGCGTATACCGCGTGGAATGGAAGCAGGGCTCCAACGCCACCTTGCTTGCGCTCGATAACAGTGGCACGATCGTCGCCAAGGAATACGCAAAATCGCACAAATTGAAGGTGGGCCAGACCGTCTCCTTGTTGACTCCCACCGGCCGGCACGTGTCCTTGAGGGTGCTCGGCATCGCCTCCGACAATGCGCGCTTGCTCGGCAACATGACCATCTCCCTCCCGCTCGCGCGCCAAGCGTTCGGACTGCGCGAAGACGCCCTGAACTTCGTCGCCTACCAGAAGGGCTACAGCGACGCCCAGGTGCAGCCCGCCGTCGACAGGCTCCTGGCGAGCCAGTTCCCCCAAGCGCGCTCGCGCACCGCCGCCCAGTTCAAGCAGGACCAGGCCAACCAGATCAACACGCTGCTCGCACTCATCTACGTGCTCCTGGCCTTGTCGGTGATCGTGTCCCTGTTCGGGATCGTCAACACCCTGATCCTCTCGATCTACGAGCGCACGCGCGAGCTGGGGATGATGCGAGCGATCGGCGCCTCCCGCCGCCAAGTGCGCCAGATGATCCGCTACGAGTCGGTCATCACCGCCCTGATCGGAGGCGTCTTCGGCCTCGTGATCGGCGTCGTGGGGGCGGTGCTGATCACCACCTTCACCCTGTCCGGCTCAGGCTATGTGCAGGCCTTCCCGATCGGCACGCTCTTCATCCTGCTCGTCATCGCGGCCTTGGCGGGCTTGCTCGCGGCGCAGCTGCCGGCACGGCGCGCGGCTCGCCTGGACATGCTGCAAGCGCTCGCCTCCGAGTAAGCGTCCAGGCGAGATTGTCGGACGGCGATCGGCGAGCTCTCGCCGATACGCACGCCCCACCGCGTGAACGTCGCGGGCGAGTCACATGCGGATAAGCTCACGCACACAGTGACGCACGCCACTCCTTCCCCCTCCCCTGACACCGAGCTCGAGCAGACCGCTTGGGACCTCGACCCGCTTGTCAACGGAGCCGGCCCCGATGGCGCGCGGGCACAGTTGACGGAGTCGCTCGAGCGCGCCCAAGCATTCGCGGCGAGCTACGCCGGCAAGCTCGCGGAGCTCGACAGCGCCGGCCTCGAGCGGGCCATGCGCGAGCTCGGCGAGATTCAGGACCTGGT
>JBAURN010000170.1:0-2863 GCA_049581225.1 Solirubrobacteraceae bacterium | reverse complement strand
TGGGCGCCGCTGAGTAGGCGGTCAGCCTCCTCTGAGGACAGCGCTAAGCGAAGGGATCGCGCGCCTCGATTCCCTCATAGCGGCGAAAGTCGCGGTCGCGCGTGTAGATGACTGCTACGCCGTGCCGGCGCATGAGAGCAGCCAGATGGGCATCGGGCACATGGTTGCCACGGGTGTCGTTGCCCGCCGTCGCCCTGTACGTATCCCAGAAGCCTGCCTCCTCGGCCTCTGTTCGCAAAGTTGGGCGCTCCAGCAGGGCTGACACCGCGGTCATCGCTTGCTCGGGCGAAGTCGGGTTCGGAAAGATCGAGGGATGGGTCGCGATGCGTAGGAAACCCATGATCGTCGGCCAGAACAGATAGAGCAGGTCGGGTCCACCGGCGAGTCGCTCGAGCAGCTCTCGGGCGCGCGTGTGCAGGGGGTCGTCCCCGTTGCTCGCGTAAAGCAGGATGTTCGTGTCGACCGTGACGCTCAACGAGCCTGGACGTCGCCGTCGAGCACCCGCCAGAGCGCGTCCTTGTCATACAGGTCGAGCTTGGGCTTTCCCATGTGCAAGGTCGGCCACCGCAGCGACTGCTCTCCAGCCGGCGCCTCATCCTCGAGCGCGACGGCGAGCCGCTCGGACGCGAGCTGGCCCATGCTCTTGTGCTCCGCGCGCGCGCGGCGGCGCAATTGCGCCAGCACCGAGGAGTCCAGGTCGAGCGTAGTCCGTGGCATGATGTTCGATGCTAGCAAATGGCGCATCTGATGAGTCACATCTACGGGAGGGCGGGCACTAACCTGTAAGCCATGCCGGCCCAAGCCTATGCAGGCAAGGAGTGCGTGTGCCAACTGCGCAAGGGGATCTGCGACCAGAGCTGCGTCGCTGACATGCTTGCGACGCCCTTCTACATCGCCTGCCTGAAGCTGAAGGGTCGCCGTTGCGTAGTTGTGGGTGGCGGGGAGATCGGCCTTGAGAAGGTCGAGGGCCTGCTTGCCTGCGATGGTGAGGTGACCTTGATCGCGCCGGAGGCCGAGCCGGCCCTGGCGACGTACGCGGCCGAGGGCTCGATCCGGTGGGAGCGCCGCGCCTATGCTGGAGCGCAAGATTTGGAGGGCGTGTTCATGGCGATTGCCGCCACCAACGACACCGAGGTGAACATCGGTGTGTACGACGACGCCGAGCGCAGGGCGATGCTCGTCAACGTCGTCGATGTGCCGCCTCTGTGCAACTTCATCTTGCCGGCGATCGTGCGCACGGGCCCGCTCGCCATAGCGATCTCCACGGCGGGCGCCTCGCCGGCCCTGGCCAAGCGCATCAAGCGCGAGATCTCCGCACAGTTCGGCGAGCCCTACGCGCAACTGGCGGTCCTGCTCAACGAGGCGCGTGGCTGGGCCAAGGGAACCCTGCCCACCTACCAGGACCGCAAGCGGTTCTTCGAGGGGATCGTGAACGGCGGGGGGGCGGGACCCGATCCAATCGCCCTGTTGCGGGACGGCCGCGCCGACGCCGTGCGCGACTTGATCGCGGCGGCCCAAGCCGAGCAGGAGCAGCGCCTGGCCGCATCCCGGCATGGTGTAGCCGCAGTCTGAGATCGCATGACCAAGCTCGCAGCGCAGGCGGCGCCGGGCACGCTCGTCGAGGACAGGCCGGCGGCCGTAGAGCTGGATGGCCTTATTCGCAATTACGGCGAACGGGCGGCGCTCGAGGATGTCTCGTTCACACTCCCCGAGGGCGCGACGCTGGTCGCGTTTGGACCCAATGGCGCGGGTAAGACGACCTTGCTGCGCGTCCTGGCGACGCTTTTGCGCCCCCACGCGGGGGTTGTCACGGTGTTTGGGATGCCCGTCCCCCAAGAAGCGTGGCGGGTGCGCGGGCGCATCGGCCTGCTCGGCCACGAGCCTCTGCTCTACAGAGAGCTGACCCCGCGCGAGAACTTGCGCTACCACGCCCGTCTGCACGGGGTCGGCGAGGAGCGCGTGGAGGAACAACTGGACGCCGTGTCGATGAAGAGCCGGGCCGACGAGCCGGTGAGGACGCTTTCGCGCGGCATGGCTCAGCGCGTGGCGGTCGCGCGCGCCACCCTTCACGACCCCGAGTTGCTCTTGCTGGATGAGCCCTACGCCAACCTCGACCCGGCCGCGATCGATTTGGTGGAGCCCTTGATCGGGGCGGGCGAGGACCGGAATCGACCCCGCACCAGGGTGCTCACGAGCCACGACCCCGGGCGGGGTCTCGCCGAGGCCGACCTGGTGCTCGGCCTGCGCGGGGGTCGCGTGTCCCTGCTGGCGGACGCCGCGAGCGTGGAGCCCAACGAGATCGCGGGGTTGTACCGATGAACCGTCCGACTCCTTCCCCTTCCAAGAAGACGTCGCCGCATGAGGCGACGTCCCCACCCGCACATGTGCGGGTGGGCCGACCGGTGCCTGCACCGGTCGGGACAGCGAAAGTGGTGCTCGCACTTCTGCGCAAGGAGCTCCTGGTCGAGCTGCGCACGCTTGAGTCGATCCCTGGCATGGCTTTGTTTGCCGTCACGACCTTCGTGGTGTTCCACTTCGCCCTGAACCAAAACACGGTCTCGGGCCAAGAGGCGGCCGGCATCCTGTGGGTGACGCTCCTGTTCGCCGCGATGCTCGGCATCAACCGCCTGTTCGTGGCCGACGCCGACCAGGGCGGCTTCGACGGCTTCCTGCTCGCCCCGGTCGACCGTTCGGCCCTGCTGCTCGCCAAGGCCCTCTCGCTCTTGGCCTACCTGCTGGTCTTGGAGCTGGTGGCGGTGCCCGCCTTCGCCCTGCTCCTGCTCGGTCCCCCTTTGGGCCAGGCGCTGCCCGCCCTGCTGGCGCCGCTGGCCCTCGGCGACCTCGGCGTGGCCGCGATTGGGAC
>JBAURN010000169.1:0-12738 GCA_049581225.1 Solirubrobacteraceae bacterium | reverse complement strand
CCCTCACCGCGACCGGGTCCCACGGATCCTGGCGGCCCGTCGTCAACACGGCCGCCGCGCCCACGGCGGCGGCGACCCTGATCACGGCGCCGAGGTTGCCGAAGTGCCGGGGGTCCTCGAGCAGCACGAACGGTCCCTCTCCCTCCCCCGCAAGGAGGGCCACCGGATCGGAGGCTACGCGGGCGGCAATGCTGACCACCCCTGTGTGAGGCACATAAGGGCCGAGCCGCTTGAAGGCCTCAGCCGGCAGGACGACCGCGAGCGCTTGGATCGACTCCAGCAGGTCAGGCGCGAGCGCAAGCGCCAGGCGCTCCAGCTCGGCGGGGTCCGCGCACGCCACCAGCTGCACCGAAGCGCCGAATCTGAGCGCGTGCTTGAGCGCGTGGAAACCCTGCAAGACGACCAGGCCGGGGGCGCGCCGAGCCTCGTGGAAGCGCCGCACGACGCTCGCGGTATCGAGGGACGAATCACGGCTCGGCACAGCGCCGAGTTTACGGGCGCCCAACACCGAGCCGGCACGGGGCGTTACCTTTGGAGGATGGGAACACCCCAACTGGAAACCCCACGGCTGGAGTTGAGCGAGTGCGCCGAGGCGCTTCGCGAAGGCCGGTTCGGCTCGAGCGAGCTGGTCGAGCAGGCGCTGGAGCGGATCGAGGCCACCCAGCCCACACTCAACGCTTTCAGGATCGTGCGCGCCCAGGAGGCGCGTGAGGAGGCGGCCGAGGCCGACAGGCGCATCGCCGCCGGCGAGCGCCTGCCCCTGCTCGGGGTGCCGGTCGCGATCAAGGACGACGTGGACCTCGCCGGGCACCCCACCTCGTTCGGGTGCGATGGACCGTTCGCGGTCGCACGCGAGGACTGCGAGATGGTGCGCCGCCTGCGCGCTTCGGGCGCGGTGATCGTGGGCAAGACCAACACGCCCGAGATCGGCCTGTACCCGTTCACCGAGGGCTCGGCCTTCGGCGCCACCCGCAATCCTTGGAGCTTGGGACACACGCCCGGCGGGTCCAGCGGTGGCTCCGCCGCCGCTGTGGCCGCGGGGATCGTTGCGGCGGCCGTCGGCTCAGACGGGGCGGGATCGGTCAGGATTCCCGCCGGCTGGTGCAACCTCGTGGGCATCAAGCCCCAGCGCGGACGCATCTCTACGTGGCCGGACAGGGAGTCGTTCAACGGCCTCACTTGCATCGGTCCGCTGACCAGGACCGTCGCCGACACGGCCCTCATGTTGGACGTGTTGAGCGGCAACCATCCCGGAGACCTGCACACCCCCCCTTCTCCGGCCGAACCCTACTCGCGGACGGTCGAGCGCCAGGGGCCGCGCCTGCGGATCGCGCTGTCGCTGCGCCACGCGTTCAGCGGAGCGCCCGTGCGCCTGCACCGCGAGATCGAAGCGGGTGTGCGACGTATCGGCCGGGTACTGGCCGAGATGGGCCACACCGTGTGTGAGCGCCACCCACGCTACGGCCTGATGGGGCTCACGCTGGTCGCTCGCGGTGAGTCGGGGGTGCACGGATGGACCCAGCGCGTGCCCGACCAGTCGCTCCTGGACGCGCGTACTCGCTCCACGGCCCAGGTAGGTGGAGTGCTCTCGCGCACCCTCCTGCCGGCGGCGCGACGACTGGAGCAACGCATCCAAAGGCGCGTGGGCTCGGTCTTCCATGAGTTCGACGTTCTGATCGCCCCGACCAGTGCGGCCGCGCCCTTGCCTATCGGTAAGACCGAAGGCATGTCCAGCTGGGCCACCCAGCAGGTCATCGCCGGGAGCTGCCCTTACGCGTGGCCTTGGAACGTGCTGGGCTGGCCGGGCGTCAGCGTGCCCGGAGGCCTCACCGAAGAGGGCTTACCCTTCGGCGTGCAACTGCTGGGTCCGGCCAACAGCGAGGCCACCTTGCTATCGGTCGCCGCCGAGTTGGAGCGAGTGGAGCGCTGGCACGAGCGCGTGGCGCCGCACGCCGTGGCTTAGCGGCCCAAAGTACGTGTGACCTCGCGAGCGCGAGCGCGGAGGCCTCCCACCAGCTCGCGCACCTCGGAGAGGCCCGCGCGCAATTCGGGGTCGCCCACCTCGACCGGCAGCATCGAGTCCTGGAGCTCGGCGAGCATCCCATCCGCCTTGGCGGCGGCGTCCACCGCGGCGTCGATCAACCCCTTGGTGCCGCTCGCGGGAGCCACTTGGGAGGGTGTCGAAAATTCGCGGGACGGCAAATCGTGACGGCCGGCGAAGCCCGCGTGGACGCGCTTGGCGCGACCGTAAGCCGCCTGAGTCGGCTGGAAAAGGCCCGCTTCCAGGCGCTCGGCGGTGTTCTCGTCCAAGTGCTCGTAGGCCTCGCTCAGCAGGGCCAGTGCCGAGGCGATCTCGTCGGCGGCGGCGCCCAGGGCATCCAAGATCTGCTGTCTGCCCTTGGCGGCGGTGTAGGTCATGGAGACCCACCCTAGCCGCTACTGATTCAAGGCAAGCACTTCGAGCAGCTGATCCCAGTCGTCCTGGCCTCGTTCGAATTCGAGTTCGCTGAAGCGCATGTCGAGTCGTTCGTCGGTCGCGATCAGGCCGCGGTCCGAAGCCTGGGCGTACGGCAAGAGCAGCTTGCGAGGGATTTCCTTGACTTCGATCGCTTCGACCTTGCGGTCGTACTGAGCGACATTGGCGGGCATCGTCTTGTAGCCGCTCGCCGTCCACGCACGCACGTCCCCACACAGGTCGGGGATGGGCAGCAGAGTCATTTCGTGCAGACTCCTGGTGAATTTGCGGGCCGCGCGCGTGATCGCGGGGTTGCTCCAGGTGAGCGAGCCCACGGCTTTGACGAACCTCTGGACCACGTTGGCCTCGGTGCGATAGCCCGTGGCCCACAATGCCCCGGCAACCTCGGAGCTGAGCAGCTGCTCCTGTTCGCTCTGGGGGGAGCCCGCCCCCACCTTGGGACATTCGGCCTGGAACTTCGCGTCCAGCTTGTGGATGCCCGCTTCGACCGTCGACCATTTGGTGACCACCTCGTGCAGGGCCGCATAGGCGGCGACCGCGTAGGCGTGGGTCGAGGCGACGTCTTTGGGCGCCGCACTTGCATTGGCGGGCACCAACCCAACCGTGAGCAAAACCGCGAAAGTAGCCAACCATCCCCTCATCCCACGTCAACGATACACCCAAGCCCATCGCTCATTTGCCTGGACAACAATATACGCCCAAGATCGCGTGAGGCTTGGAGGAAGCGCCACGAACCACCGCACGACTCATCCCGCGAGCAGGGCTTGAGCTTGTCGAGCCGGCTAGCGCCCGAGGCGCTTCTCGTACAGCTCGTCAGCACGGACCATCAACTGGCCAAGGCTGATATGCAGACCTTCGCACAGCTTCAGCAGGGTCTCGTACGTGGGGTTGCCTCGGCCGCAAACGTATGAGCCAACCTGCTTGGCGGCCAGTCCAGAGTCGTCGGCAACGCTCTCCTGCGTCATGTCGGCATTTTCGGCGATCACCAACTCGATCGCCTGACCCAATGCGGCGTGACGAAGCGTGCGCGGCTTGACGGTCCTTGGGCGTGACATGCGCAGCAGACTTGCGCATTTCAAGCGGAGGAGTTAGGCCATCGATGTAGAAAAAACGCCACAGTCGCTTTTTTGACCGCACTTTGGGGGCTTTTCGTGGCACCAGGCAGTGACAGAGATCCCAAGCTGCTCGCCCTCGGACGAGCGATCAAGGTGATGCGCGAGCAGACAGGCATGAGCGCCGGCGAGCTTGCCGAAGCGAGCGGAGTTGGCCGCGAACGCCTCTGCGCACTTGAAGCCGGACAACTCGACCCCACTTATGAGTTGCTGGTGGAAATCGCCGACAGCCTCGGAGCGCAGCCCTCCGAGCTTGTCATCCTGGCGGAACGGCTCAATGCCTCGGCAAACCCATAGGCAAACGCCTCGGGCACGCGGCGATGCCTGGGGAAAACGGACCTGGGCAGTCGGCCTTTGCCACATAGCAGGCAAACCTTGCCTCTCGGCGAAGGCAATCAGCAACTGGCTGAGGAAGCACGCACGGCCGAGGCCGTCGGTCTGCCGATGATCGTGCTCGGAGAGCTTTGGTTCAGCTTCGTGAAACGGCACCAAGCTACGGCAGAACGCCGCCACGCTCGAACGCTTCCTCGCCACACCCCGCGTCCGTGTGCTCGAACTCGACCGCCAGACAACTCGCGTATTTGGCGAGATCGCAACCTCACTCCGACAAGCAGGCATTGCGATACAACAAAACAACATCTGGATCGCGGCGCTGTGCAAACAACACGGATTCGCTCTCGCGAGGCGAGATCATGGCTTCCAGCACGTCCTCGGACTCGAGCTCATCGAGTTCACGGTGACATAGATCTCCTTCAATCCATAGCCACGCAATTGATCGCAGTGGACTCTATGGGGAAAAAGACCAAATCGTCGAGCAAGGGTCGAGGCTTTGCTATGTGTGCTCGTCGAAAAGCGCTGAGCGCTATGCGAGGGCGAGCTTAAGGTCTGCAGGGCTCGCCTTAGCGGGTAGCTCCAGCCGAAGCTCGCCCTGGGCGTCATCGAGAAGCTTGCGGATATCAATCAGCGTCAGGCCTACGAGATCGCCGTTCTCGTCGAAGCTGACAGCGTGCCCTTCGGGCGTCTCGTCGAAGTCAACGGCCCGCGCCGGATCGCCCTGGGCGAGATAGAGCACGTCCGCATCGTGGTCGTAGCGAACTCGGTCGAACTTGTATGGGCCGATGTGGACGGTCATGGCTTGCTTCTCCTTGGGAATGCTGTGCGTATGCTCCCAACGGAGTCCTCGTCAAAGGCTACTACGACCTTGAGCCACCGACTTGGGCCTGCATCCCTCAGGTAGAACCAGTCCTGGCCGGGCCGCGGCTGCTCGATCAAATCAGTCGGCGCCTCGACCGCCCGCAGCACCTCGGCGCGGAACGGCGTCATGTATGGATGGCCGTCGATGATGTGCTACCACCGCTCCTCGGCCAGGTGCACGGTGCGCCCAAGGGGATCGATCCTCTCATCCATCGCCGGATTCTTCCGGACCGTGCGGCTGGCAGCGTAAGCCGTCGTGAACTCGCGCTGCAGCCGAACCACCAGCGACACCGCGCGGTGCTGGTGCCTCATACGAGGTTGAAGGCACCAACGACCTTCGAGAGATCGCAACGGCGGCTGAGGCGGTGAGAGCAGACGATGCCCGCTTGCGGGAGGCAGTCGTCCTCGCCCGCGCACACGGGAGATCGTGGAATCACATAGCGCTGGCCCTCGGTGTCTCCCGACAAGCAGCCCGACAGCGATATGCCAACAAGGCCAACGCTTGATCGGCTGACCGCGCGCTAGGGTCCGAGCAGCGGCCCGCAGCGATGCGGACATCGCGCCAGTCCCATCCCCGCCTTCGCCCTCCTGGCGAGCCAGGGTTCACACCTCGAACCTAGTCTTTGCCGAAATGGAGACTGGGGAAAGAACACAAAACCGTCAAGCCCGGGTTGAGGCTTTGCGGCAAGCCCTCGTAGATAGTCGATAGGCGGGCTGCCTCGGGCGGTCATTGCCAGTGTCGGCGTTGACATGCGAACCGTCTACGGCGCATGATGGGACGTAATGGATCAAGGAACCCCCCAAGAGAAGCTCGCAGCGGTGCTGGTCGATGCCAGCACCCTGGTTGAGCACGCCGAGCGCCTTCTCGCTAGCACGGAGGACAACAGTTCGGCGTTCGCTGCCAACTTCGTCCATGACCTTGGAGCCTTGGTGGAGGAGTTGCGCGATCTGCGCGACGACCTCCATGATGCGAGCCTCGACCCGACCTCTTCCCCATCGCAATCAGTTCATCCATCGCCCGACGACGAGTAGCGCATAGCCTGGGCCGAGTTCGAATCCCGACGGACCATCTTGTAGAAGAACGAACTACCCCGGTCCTTACTTACCGACATATCCACTAGCGCCCCCTGTCGTACAAGCGCAGTGCGCGACATAAATACCGCTCAAACCTGTCGCCCTCATGGTTGTTATTGCATTGTCCGCGCCTCTCGATAGTCTCCTCCAAGCCTCGTTGTTGGGTCAACCACAAGGGGAACTCAGATGGACGGCACGCAACAGTTCTACGGATTCGCGGCTGTGATTATACCCGTCTTGCTATTTGGCGGGGCTGTTGTTGAGCAGTGGCGGCCACAGGAGGACAATGTGAGCCCAAGACTAGCGGGCAGCGTTGTTTTCGCGATGTTGCTTGCGATTGCTGCCGAGGTCGTAGCGATTGGGGCGGCTTTCACCGGAAAGGCCAGTCCACCAGAAGGTGCGCTTGTGGTACTAACGGTCGTTGGAGGCACAGTGGCAGCGGCGGGCGCCGTGACGTGGCCATGGCGCAAGTACTTGAAATCTGTATACGCTTGGATTGTTGTAGCGACACTCGTGGCAGCGGCCGTCCTTGCATGGAATACCTATGAAGCTATCAGTGCGGCGACTCCACGCCCGAAGCTTTCAGCAGTCGAAAAGGCGGTACTGCGTATTAGCGAAGCGCAAGAACAATCCGCTGCTCGCCTGAGCCTTATTGTCTCAGCCGATTCAAGAGAGCTTGTAACTCAGAGGCGAATACTGATGTACCTAGAATCACATAGCCTGGATCGCAGTCGGATACGATGGCTCCACTCCCGTCGCTTCGACAGATGGCGTCGGAAGTGACCGAACTGTCCGCCCGCGTCGCACAATCAGTGGCGTGCGTCGATTCAGTATGCGACGTAGTAGTAGTCAACGACCTGTAGCCAATCTGCCAGACCCGCGCGATCGTTATCGCTTCCCAACGCCCCTTCGGCACCCTGCCCCACCTCGTTGGCGATTAGTTTGGCAAGATCACCGAGAACTCCCGACTCTGCTTCCAACCAGGTTTCGAAGCATTCAAGGGTCTTGTTTTCGAACTCTTCCTTGGGACTAAAGTCTTGGCCTTCTCCCGTGCTGGACCACCAAAGATCCCATGCGGTGTCTTCGAGGCCTTTCTTGGCGCAATCTCTGATTAGTTTCTCCGCGTGGGGATCGCTGGCCGCTTCGTCCGCAGATTGGGTGATCTCACCTCCAGCCAAACTCGCGTCGCTTGAGAGGTGGTTCACGGCCTCCGGCTCCGTGCTCCCATAGTCTGGGTGGCTGAGCGAGTGGAACTCGTCGTCCAGTGCGCTCGGAAGCTCGATCGTTGCTGGCTTCTCGTCTCTGACGAGTTGCTCGACGACTGCAGGATCGACGTCAATAGCCTCCGCTGAACTTGCCATCGCGAGTACAACGCATAGCATCAGCACGGAGGCACACACCATCCGAACCATCGCGCCCCGCCCCTTTACGCATCTCCAGAGAAACCGCATTGTGAACCTCCAATCCATGGTCGCCGTGTTCTGAAGCGTGCTAATATACTGAATAATTCGCGCAGCCGCTGGTGGGCCGAGCGTCTATTGATTCGTGCGGCCCGAGCGGTGCTTCAAGCGATCTCAAATGCAAGCGGCGAGAGCTACCGCGATGTTGACGCCCCAAACTAGCGACGGTCAGTGGTACCGCTAGTCGGAACTATCTTGAGGGCGGAATCTCTTTGTTCACGCGGCCTATCGGACGAGTGGTATCGTTGTGTTGTGGCTAAGAGGCGTGTATCGGGATGGGGGCACGGCGATTCACGTCGATGCGCGTGCGCTATCGGTATGGGCCAGCGAATATTTCGCGCTGCGGCGGTGCTGGTGTGCTTTGGGATGGCGGCGTGGCCGGCTGCCACGGGCGCCCGTCCCCTTGTTGATGCGCCGGTGCATTTGTTGGATGAAGCGAGTCAGCCGTGCGTGCTGTATAGCTGCGCAGGCAACCCTCGCCCGCATATCGACTGGGTGAACTCGCTTGGGTCGTTGCCCACTGGCTACTGTGCCGAATACGGGCCTTGCAAGCCGATGGATCTTGTGCCCGACCACGGATTTGACGACAACCTGTTTCCGTTCGACCCTGATTGGGCCTACTTTTCCGAACACGCGCAAGCGCCCAACCCCAACCAACTGTGCGGTGAATTCGAGGGACCAGTCACGTGCACCTCCTACCCGGTGGGCTACGATGCTCCTGGCGTCGATACAGCGGCGTACTTCGCGTGTCCCTTCGGCCGCCCTCCATATTTCGGATCGTTTCATGGGCATGTCAACTGGGAGCCAGCCACCTATGAAGGGACACTCGAATGGGAGGAGCACTCACCTCCGGGGACAGACGACGATTACAGCATCAGCTTGAATACACGTGGTCGCGCGGGGGCGACTGTCGCCAGGCTCGGTGGTATCGGCTTGGAGTTCGATTCAGACGAGACCATCGATCGGTTCAACAACATCACATGGTGGCGACAGTTCCATGAAAACGTGGACACAGAAGACCACGCCAATGCGCTAGCCGCCCTCCTACGCAGCGAGCGCGCTCCCACGAGCATCGTTGAAGCAGCCGTCCTTGCTGCCAAAGCGGCCAAAGCGGCCGTGGAAGCAGACATCAACGGCCATCTGGCGGTAGTTACTGGCCTGATCGGGCTGGACACGGCTCACTCGGTAGCCGCCGAGTCCCATCCCGTGTACGAGATGGCGATCGAGACCAATAGAAAGTCAGCGCTCGCGGGAGGCGTCGACAGATGGGCACTGTTTGCTCGTAACTGGGGCAACGAGGGCTTCTGCAGCCAATACAACCACACCCTTCCTCCCGGTCCGCTAACCGTGCGAATCCCGTGGCTAAACGGCGCAAGCGGGGTGCTCGTTGGAGCATTGGCCAGACCAGCACGAACCGTGGCGGTACTCAAAAGCACCGAAATCCAGACTAACATCAGCCCCGAAGGCAAAAACGCGGTCCGCGTACTTCCTGGCGAAGGCGTTCTAGTGACACTCGACCTATCGACGCCACCATCCCACGAACCGCTCTACTGGGGCACAATCGACCTCAAGTGGACCTTCGGGCCACCACCGGCCACCACGGGACGCGCCACAGGGACTCTCCACAAGGGCCATGCTCCGCTCGCGCGCAACGCCGACGCTCACGAGGAAGGCGAGAAATCCGATGTCGAGCCTGCCGTGGGGCGTCTTTGGAGCAAGCTACCCCGAGCCGTTCGCCTGCGAGCGCTCGCCCGACTCCCGGATCGGCGCCTCGCGCGGGCTGTTAGACCTTCACGGCCAGCACGCATAGCGATTGAGGGGCCACTGATCGCTCCACTGCGAACCATTGAAGCATTCGTGCCGCCGCCGCGTGACCACGCGAACATCACGCTAGGCCAAGCAGAGAGAGCAGCCTTGTGCAAAGCGTTCAAAAACCACATCCCACGATACCGCGCGATGTGCCGCCCCACCAGACATAGATAGACCCCAGACTCGCGCCGCACCCCGGAGCTGAGTGTGTCGCAGCCCGCCTGCACCGAGTTCGAGTCTCGCCGAGTGCCGCCGGTAGGGCGCGTAAGGTCGGAAGCGATGGCGTTCCAAGAAACCACACCGTCTCAGCAGGCTATTTGAGGCGTTTTGCGAAGGGCGGCCTTGTTGTCGCACACAACAGCGTGACCGGCGAAACGCGAGAAGTTGGTCCGAGGGCCGTGGGCTTTCAGAATGATCTTTGGGGGCCGGAGCAACTCGCACGCGGTGTCGAGGAAGCATTCAACAAGTGCGAGACGCCGGCCTTGCGAATACTCCAAAGCATTTCTAAGCGATGGCCGTTGAATACGCCTGATCGTGCTTTGCTGGCGGAGTTCTTGGCCATCCATGTGATTCGCACGCTCTCCTTTGGCGCATTCGCCCGTCGCTCGGGTCTCCGAGCCGTTAGAGACGTTGCTTTGCAGCACGATCTAGGGCCAGATCAAATATCGGTTGCTACCAGGCGAGCAATGGGTCCAGACATGCACGTCCAGGCACTACTCGGGCAAGTAGGTCGGATGGGTAGCGTCTTCGGCAGTATGCACTGGGCGCTCGTCCAGTTCGACCAAGACTTTCTAATCACCAGTGATCAGCCGGTAATTTTGCTTCCAATGGCCCCAGCTGCTATTACGCCTGCATCTGTGATTCCTCCCAATGGCATTGTCGCCACTGTGGAGGTTTGCTTTACCTTGGACCCGCGTCAAGCGCTTCTACTCACCTGGGCTGACGTACCCGATACCGAGCGATCATTTGAGGGGACGTATCGCCAGGCATGTAGCATCAACTGTGCGCTTAGGGCGCAGGCATTGAACGAATGGTTCTCTCGGCCGCAAACTTCGCCTCTTTTTTATTCACCACCACTACTACAACCGCAGGTCTATCCTGTCTCGACCGAGCTGATACCTGGCTACACGTTGGAAGTTGCAGCGCGGTCCCGCCGGCGAGCTGAGACTGAGCGACTTGCGCATGAGGTAATGGAGGAGGATGCTCCGCGTGATCGTATGCGATGGGTTCGCATCGAGCACCGTAACGCCGCCTGATGTCGCACAAGCGGCAATAGACGACGCCCGAGTGCGCGCACACTTGACGCTGCCTCGATGCTTGACCTGTAGTATCCTGACGAGCCATGCTTGAGCTAATAACAACGCTGGTGGATGTGATTACGAGGGTTCTCCCAGCTATTACACGAACTAACTCCAGCAAACGCAAGCGAGAGCTGGGGTCGGATTTGTTTGTGCTCTACGTCCAGCTAAACGAGATCTATATCGCCGGACAGCTAATCATCGGGCAGATCGAAAAGTATGTTCCGCGAATGACAGAGTGCGACGATCCTGCGGAGTACTCATTCTTTCTAGACTGGCTTAGGAGCAAGCTACAGGCGCAGTCTGGGAACCTTGCGAGGGTGGGTGTCACGATGGAGCATTTTGCGATCGAGCTGCAAGTCGTCGATCCCGATGCGTATGCCGACCTCATCATCCTCCTTTACGGCAAGGTTACCGCCCTTGATGCCCTTATGATCGGCCTAGAACGTGGCATCCTCCCATTGGGTTCCACTAAAAGAGACTTCGAAACATTTTTGAACGATGTGCGTCCAGGTAACCCATACAGGAACACTGACCGCAAGTTAGAGCTTATTGACCTCATGTATAGCGTCCAGCTGGACACCACAGGTAAGTTTACGCATCACGTCCCGGAACTCCTCACGCAGTACTTGGCGGCTGGTAAGCCAGCGGCCCAGCTTGAGGCGATCCATGATGCGTTGGCACAGATGCGCAAATCACTACTAACATGCTTTACCCTAGAGGAAATTATTCTTGACGTCGGCGACCACCGGCTTAGCATCATTAGCGACCCACACTACTTGGATCAATTGACAGTCGGAGCGAAGCTCCGGCACACCCGCTGACACTCAAGATTAATGTGGTCCTTTCGTAGTTGCTGCGAGGGAAGGGATGCACACGGCGTCGGAGAGTCTCGCTTCGTGTCGCACAATCGGCGATAGGCGAACGCGAGACCGAGCCGGCGACGGACGCTTGCAGGTGAGCTAGACTTGCACCGTAGTGGACCTGATCAGCGGGATAATTGGACCGTTCGAGAGACTGCTCGTACACATGCCTGGGTTGCGGCGAGACGTACTGCGGAAGAAGCTACTGCGCAGAGCCCTCGAAAATCCTAAGTACAAGTGGATTAGTGTCGACACCCTCGCTAAGGCTGCTGCTTTGACGGGGAATCTCAAGAGAGTCCGTGACCTGCTTGTGTCGATCCATGCGCGCCCGAGTCGCTCGTCGACAGGACCCGAGGTATGGGCTCTTATCGACCGCGTGGGAGAGTAGCTGAGTCGCACAACCGGTAGTGAACCGCGACGCGCGAAGGGCATCGGGATAGTCGCCGCGCCGCCTCACACCATCGTGCCCAGGGCTTCGGGTCGGCACGGTAGCATTCACGCAAGAATGATTGTTCGGGATCTCATGATCGGCTATGGGCATCAATAGGATCGAGCGGCTTCAAGTAGAATACGATCGTCTTTGCGCGACGCTTGAGCCACAACTCGAACAGCTCGCTCGTGTGGGCGACCAGCATGCGGAGGCCATGCGGGACTTCTTCAGGGAAGCAAGAGTTGCGTGGGATAGCGATGATCGCGCTGACGCAAAGTCTCTCTCTGAAAAAGGTTACGCGGCGAAGGCAAAGAGCGAAGCTGCCAACACCGACGCGAGCAATCTCCGCAGCCGCCTGCACGACGCGCTACAGGAGCTAACGTCGGCTCGCAGCGCTTACCAGTCGGCACCCGTCGTTTGCGATACTCGCCTGATCCGGTTTGAAAAAACACAGGGCTGGTCGGTCGGTACGGTGCAGGCGTTCCTAAAACATCTCCCGATACGGCCGTTTTTCGAGATCGACACGATTGACTACCAAGATGTCGTGGATACCGCGGCGAGGAGCTCAAACTCACCCAGGAGCAGCTCGCCAACGACACCAAACTGCATCAGCGGTGGATATCGAACATCGAGACGGGCAAGCGCAACCCTAGTTACGGGAGCCTGAGACGGTTGGCCGCCGGGCTCGATCTCACGACCTCCGAGTTGATCGCCCTCGCCGAGCAGATCGAGCACAACACCACGGCAGCGACCGTCTGAGCGCCGCGAACCGCAGCGCATAGGCTCAACCAAGGGCTGGCGGGGAAGGTGACCTGGCGGCGGGTCCAGTCAGCTGGCCACTGATCCTCTCGAGCCTGGAACCTGCCAGCCACATCCCGCATCGCCTCGGCCAGATTGGCCCGACCCCGTGAGTTCGGTCCGCTGCGTGTGAGAGTTCTACCGGCCCTGCACAATGGGCTAGAGGAGGACACTCATGAAGCGACGCAGACATACGCCGGAGCAGATCGTTCGCAAGTTGCGCG
>JBAURN010000168.1:0-2332 GCA_049581225.1 Solirubrobacteraceae bacterium | reverse complement strand
CCCGCCACCCCCTGCAGCGCGCGCATCGCCACGAGCACACCGATCGTCGGCGAGAGCGCGCAGGCCAACGAGGCCGCGCCGAAACCCGAGACGCCGAGCGCGAAGATCCGCCGCTCGCCGAACAGATCTCCCAGCGACCCCCCGATCAGGATCAACGAGCTGAGCGTCAGCAGGTAGCCGTTCACGACCCACTGCTGCGCCGCCAAGCCGCCGCCGAGCGCGCGTTGGATCGTCGGCAGTGCGACGTTCACGACCGTGCCGTCGAGCAGCGCGATCCCCGAGCCCATGATGCAGGCGACGAGCGTCAGGCGCTTGGTGCGAGCGTCGATCGGAACACCCATCGATGCACCGTAGCGCTGCTCGGATTTCACGCCATCTACGCCGCCGGTTGCACTCTCCGCTGCACCCAGCCTGTCTGCGTCACCAATGGTGCTCTACCCCAAACAAACAGTTCCCCTTAGATAGTGCCCTCCGAGGCCGCGAATCCTGAGCTGCTCGCCGCCTGCGCGCTCTCCACGGGGGCGCCGTCGCGCAGGTACATCAGGATGCTCACGATCAGCGACCAGAGCACGAACCCGATCAGCGCGGGGAACCCTGCCGGCGGGATTCGTCCGCCGTCCACCCAGGCCACCAGCGCTACCGACCGCTGTCTGGATCAACAAACCGTCCACAGAGGAGGTTGCACACTAAATTCAACAGCCGAGTGTCTCAAACGACTTGACAGGCTCCGTTGGACCGGCACTGAGACGGCCGAGAACATCGTGATCTTCTCGTTACCGGAGTCATCCACATAGAACAACCTCAGAACCGCGCCCGCTACCTCTTGAAGCTATTGAGAACGTGGGGACATAGCGACGTTCATAGCTTCGCTGCAACTCTGGGTATGCGCTGGTGCCGACAGCTCGCTGTGGTTGGCGCAGACCCGTCCCGCCATGCCATCATGAAGGCATGGTCGAGCAGGTGCACGTCAAGCTCAGCGGTGATATCAGCGGCTGCTACGTCATGACCGATCGCCGTGCCGGCGGGGAGCTGACACTCGTACCGGACACCTCCGCCGAGGCCATCCGGCTTCATCGCCTTCGCGCTCGAGAACGGTTTCAGAGTCGCGCCCTTCGCCCGCGACATTGGAGGGTGCTCCCACGGTACTCTCGACATCAGACCATGAGCGAAAGTTCGCAGCGAATAGCCTCGGCAGCGCCTGCGAGGCGATAGGAGCTCGCAATGGCCCGTGGGCTATCGCTGAGCCTGCCGTTGAGCGCGCTTGCGGCGAGCGCGGCTCTCGCCGGATGTGGCGCAGGCGCCGTATCCGCCACCACGAGCACGCCAAGTCACACTGACGCCGGCACCAGCACCAGCGTCACCGGCAGCGAGCGAGAGCCGGTCAAAGGAGGCCAATCCGTTGCGAAGCCATTGACTCTTGAAGAGATGCGCGAATACGACGCCAACGAAGGCCGCTGCCACGACGATCGCGGAACGATCCGCGACGTCGGGACGGTGGACGCCTACTGCTCCTTCCCCACTCGCTCGAATGACTTCCACCTCATCGAATCCTCGCACGAGCAGGAACCTGCCGGTGAAGAAGAATGAGTGGTCAATCCTCGAGCGCGTAGCTTTCGATGTCGCGATCGAGCGTCCCCTGCGCCTCGTACTGGCCGGAGTGCAGGTAGACGAGCTTTCCGTCGCGATCGAAGAACATCGTGGTGGGTACGCCCTCGAACGGGGCGAGCGCGCTGAGCGCTTCCGTGCTGGCTTGGAAGCTGGGGTATGCGACGTGGTGGTCGGCTAGGAACGAGCGGGCGTTCGCCGCCTGGTCTTCGGTGTCTGCGCCGAGGAACGCGACCCTCCGTCCGTACGTCACGGATGCGCTGGCGAGCAGAGGGAACTCCGAGCGGCAGGGCCCACACCACGACGCCCATACGTTGAGCACCACTGGATAACCGCGCAAGCTGAGCAGGCGAGCCGCAAGCGCCGACTCGGAGCCGATCAGCTGACCGGCCTGACGGTGTAGTTCCGCAAGCGCGGGGGGCGAGCTCGCCAGCTCCAGACGCGCATCGGCGCTCGTCTGCGCGGAACTTGGGGCGGGGGCGAGCGCGGCATGTATCTGGCTGACCAGCGCGGCGCGGGTGAGCCACCCCCCCGTGCTCACATCGTGGTACCAGAGAAAGCCGCCCGACGGCGAGATCAGCTCCAGGTACGGCTCGTCCTGAACCCGGTAGCCATCCGCGAGACGGCCGCTGGAGTCGATCGCGATCGGGTAGGAGAGCGGGTGGGGCAGTGATCGGAGCAGTTGCGGGAGCGCGGCGGGCGATGACTCGACGCTCGCCTCGTCGAC
>JBAURN010000167.1:0-2395 GCA_049581225.1 Solirubrobacteraceae bacterium | reverse complement strand
GAGCTCGCGCGCGCGGACGGCAGCGTGGTGCTGTACGTGAGCACGCCCGCTCCTGGCGTGCTGAGGGCTTCGGCCCACAGCGAGATGCCCGAGCGCGCAGGTGGGGGCGGGCGCTCCGCTCGCTCTCACAAAGCACTCCGGGTCGTGCGTCTGCAAGACCATATGGTCGCCTCGGCGGCCAAGGGCGTACGCGACGCCCAGGCTCCAGTCATGCTCGTGCTGAGGCTCGCCAAACGCTATGCCACGCTCGCCTCCAAGAGAGGTGGCCTGTCAGCGACTGTGCGCCTGGCCTTCAAGGCGCCCGGCAAGCCGGTGTTGAGCCAAAGCGTGACCGTTTCCTTTGAGCGCAAGCCTTCCTCCAAGCGGCGCTCTGGAAAGAGGGCTGCGCATCCAGGAAAGGCGGCGCGATGAGAGCGAGCGTTCGTCGTGGTGCTCCGCGCCCCCGCGGCGGGGCTCACGTCGCGATTCTTCCGCTCGTGCTGCTGGCGATCGTGGTGGCGCTTTGCCCGACGGGCTCCGCGGCGGCCGCCGAAGTGGCCACGTGGCGGGTGGTCCCGGTCAAAGCCCCCAAAGCGAATCCCGGCACGCCCGAATCGACCACGCCGGTGGATCTCGGCCGGATCGGGGACATCGAGTTCTGGGCGCCCAACCGTGGACTGCTGATCACCGCCGGAGATCCCCCGACTGTGCCGGCGGGCGTGTGGGCGTATGACGGAGTGCAGTGGCACGAGCTGGCCGAAGTCTGCGGCGGCGGCGAAAAAGAAGGCGAAGGAGGACGCATCGCGTGGGCGGGTCCCGACGAATTCTTCACCGTCTCCGCCGGCCGTCCGGGCCAGGCCGGCCAGTCCAGCGAATTCATCGAACCGCCCGCCCTCGTGGACAACACTCTGTGCCACTTCTCGGGTGGGCAGGTCCTCGCCTCCTACGCGCACCCGGCCTTCGAAGCCGACTCCTACCAGACGATGCAGGGCGCCGCCTGCTTCGAACCGGCCGACTGTTGGTTCGGCGGCGACGATTTGCCAGAACCGCAGATCGGCGCTTTCCAGCTGCACTGGAACGGCGCCTCGCTCGAAGCCGAACCGTACGCCAAGGAAGGGCACGCGATCGAGGACATTCTTCCCTCCGAAGGGCGCCTGTACGAGAGCGTGCGGGTCGCCACCGGCGATCCGGTGGCAGTCGAAGAAGTCAGAGAACCGCCGGTGCTGCGCAAGATCAACCCCGCAGGCGTGCAGCCGACCTTCCAGAGCGAAGCCAGGGTGCCGCTCTACGGCGAAGACGAGCTGGCCGAAGCGCTCGACTTCCTGCACCTCTCAAGCGCCGAAGGAGCCCTGTGGGGGGCCGCCGGCCCCAAGCAGGCGCAGGCGGGCGAAGCTGGACAGGTGACGGTTGTGCGCCGCTCCAAAGGCGTCTGGAGCCAGTTGATCGGACCCGACCATCCCCTTGAACCGGTACTGCCCAGCCCAAGCGAAGAAGAAGCGCTGCTCGGCAAGCGCGAAGCGCCGGGTGAAGTGCGCGCGCGCGAGGCGATTGTCAGCTCCGTGGCGGCCGAGCCCGGCAGCGAAAGCGCCTGGATCGCCTTGAAGGCGCCCGGGGTCGCCACCGCGACCACACGCGCGCTGATCGTGCGCGTGTCGGCCGAAGGCAAGGTGCTCGAAGCGCAAACGCTCCCGTCCAACAGCGAAGAGGCCGAAGGGATCGGCCCCAAGGGAGCGGCCGAGAAGCTCAGCTGTCCCGCCGCCAACGACTGCTGGCTGGCGACCACGCAGGGCTGGCTGTTTCACCTCGCGCCCGAAGTCGAACGGACGCTGCCGCTCGACGAAGACCCCAATTTCGACGGCCTGATCACGTATCGTCCGCGCGATCTGGGCCTGCCGCAGATTCCGCCCGACGCCCCACCGCCCGACACCTCGGGCCTGATCGAAGAACCGCCCGACTACGGCGGCGCGTTCGCGGAAACCAAGCGACCGCCAACCGAAGCGAAGGTGCCCGTTCCGCTCCTGTCCGGGCTTCACAGTCGCCTGATCGGCGGCACCACACTCCAGCTGAGCTTCCACCTCGCCGTCAAGGCTCGCGTGCGCCTGCTCGCAAAGCGCCACAAGGCGCTCGTCGCCTCGACGCCGACCAAGACGCTCAAGGCCGGCAAGCGCAGCTTGCTGCTGCGTCTGAACCCTAGGCGCTGGCCGACCAAACTCTCGCTGCAAACCCACGCGCTCGCGCCGCTGCCCACGCGAGGCTCGCGCAGCCCCAACGTCAGCGCGATCACAACCGGCTACTTCACGCTTCCCCGCAATTACCTGCTCGACGGATCGGGACTGCTGCCGTGAAGCTCGGGCGGTCCCTCAAGCGCGCGGCGCCCTCGCGTCGCGCCAAGGTCGCCACGCGGCTCGCCTGCCTC
>JBAURN010000166.1:0-3244 GCA_049581225.1 Solirubrobacteraceae bacterium | reverse complement strand
GCCCTGCTGAGCGCGATTGTGCCCGCCTTGTCGCGGCGACCGTCCGCGGGTGGGTCCGGCTCGCTCGCCCAACTGCTTGCCCGCGCCTCAGGTCCCGAGCGGCGGCGGCTCGTGCTCGAGCTTGTGTGTGGCGAGACGGCCACCGTCCTCGGTCACGGCTCGGTCCAGGACGTCGAGTCCCGACGCTCCTTCAAGCAGCTCGGCTTCGACTCGCTCGCCGCGGTGGAGCTGCGCAACCGGCTCGAGGCGCTTACCGGCTTGCGATTGGACGCAACGCTCGTGTTCGACCACCCCAGCCCCGACGCGCTCGCCGACCGCCTGCTGGCCGAGCTGGGCGAGGAGCGGCGTGGATCGGTCGCGGCGATCCCTCAAAAACGAGAAGTGGAGGAGCCGATCGCGATCGTGGGCATGAGCTGTCGCTATCCCGGCGGGGTGGGCTCGCCGGAGGAGTTGTGGCAGCTCGTGGCCGCCGGGCGCGACGCGATCTCCCCGTTTCCCGAAGACCGCGGATGGGACGTTGAGGCTCTGTATGACCCAGATCCAAATAATCCCGGCAGCAGCTACACGACCGATGGCGGGTTCCTCACCGACGCGGCCGACTTCGACTGTTCCTTCTTCGGCATCGGCCCGCGCGAGGCGTTGGCGATGGATCCGCAGCAGCGGCTGCTGCTCGAAGCCAGCTGGCATGCCTTCGAAGACGCCGGCATCGATCCACGCTTGCTGCACGGCAGTCAAACCGGCGTGTACGCCGGAGTCATGTACCAGGACTACGCAACCGGCGTAGCCGCTCCCCAGGTTGCGGGGCTGGAGGGCTACCTGGGGACCGGCGGCGCCGGGAGCGTCGTGTCTGGCAGGGTCGCCTACACGTTCGGGCTGGAGGGTCCGGCCGTATCGATCGACACGGCTTGCTCATCCTCGCTGGTGGCGCTTCACTGGGCTTGCCAGGCGCTGCGCTCCGGTGAGTGCACGCTCGCGCTTGCCGGTGGAGTCACGGTGATTTGGTCGCCGTCGGTGTTCGTGGAGTTCTCACGCCAGCGCGGTCTTGCGCCCGACGGACGCTGCAAGTCCTACGCTCAAGCCGCCGACGGCACCGGCTGGAGTGAGGGGGTCGGCGTGCTCGTGCTCGAGCGACTCTCCGAGGCCCAGCGCCAGGGTCACCCGGTGCTGGCGCTCGTACGCGGCAGCGCCATAAACCAGGATGGCGCGAGCAACGGGCTGACCGCACCCAACGGTCCCTCCCAGCAACGCGTGATCCGTCAGGCGCTCGCCAACGCGGGCCTGTCTCCGCAGAGCATCGACGTCGTCGAGGGTCACGGCACCGGCACGCGGCTCGGCGACCCGATCGAGGCGCAGGCGCTGCTTGCCACCTATGGTCAATCGCGTGAGCCGGAGCGACCGCTGTGGCTCGGCTCGGTGAAGTCCAACATCGGCCACACCCAGGCCGCCGCGGGGGTGGCCGGCGTCATCAAGATGGTGATGGCGATGCGCCATGGTCAGCTGCCGCGCACGCTGCACGTCGAAGAGCCCTCACAGCAGGTGGACTGGTCGGCCGGCGCCGTATCGCTTCTGCGCGACACGCGTCCGTGGGTATCGGCGGAGCATCCGCGACGCGCCGGGGTCTCCTCGTTCGGGATGAGCGGAACCAACGCGCACGTGATCCTCGAGCAGGCCGCGAGCGCGGAGGTCACGGATGTCGAGGCGGCGCCTCCCGTCGAGCCGCTGCATGCGTGGACGCTCTCCGCGCGCGACGAGCACGATCTGCACGCCCAAGCGCAGGCGCTGATCGAGCACTTGGAGGGGCACCCGCGGTTCGCGCCTGGAGACGTGGCGCTCTCACTGGCTCAACGTCCGCTGCTCTCAGAGCGCGCGGTGCTCTCGGGCAAGGAGCGAGGAGAGCTGCTTGCCGCGCTTGGAGCACTGGTGGGTGGCGAGCGTTCGGTGAACCTCGCAGGGGGGCGCTCCGCGGCGATGGGGCGAGCGTCTGAGCGCACCGGACTCGCATTCCTCTTCTCCGGTCAGGGAGCCCAGCACGTCGGCATGGGAGCCGAGCTGTACCGTGCTTACCCGGTTTTCAGGGCCGCGCTGGACGAGGTCTGCGAGCAGCTCGACGCGCTGCTTGGCCGCTCGCTGCAAACGGTGATGTTCGGTGGCGGTCAGGCGGGCGAGCAGGCAAGCGAAGAGGTCTTGCTGGACCACACGCTGTTTACTCAGACGGGCCTGTTTGCACTGGAGTTCGCGCTGTTCAGGCTTGTGCGCTCCTGGGGTTTGCGCCCGGATTTCCTGCTCGGTCACTCCGTCGGAGAGATCGCCGCCGCGCACGCGGCCGAGGTCTTCTCGCTGCCGGATGCGTGCGCGCTGGTGATCGCCCGCGGAAGGCTGATGGGGGCACTGCCACAGGAGGGCGCGATGGTGTCGGTCCAGGCCGGCGCGGAGGAACTGCTGCAGAGCATCGCCGGCCTCGAGGGACAGGTGGCGCTCGCGGCGGTCAACGGTCCCTCCTCGGCGGTGCTCTCCGGCGAGGAGGAGCTCGTGCTCGGACTGGAGCGGGTGTGGCGAGAGCGCGGGCGCAAGACCAAGCGGCTGCGGGTCAGCCACGCGTTCCACTCTCCCCAGATGGATGCGATGCTCGGAGAGTTCGGCGAGGTCGCCGAGCGCGTGTCCTTCGCCCCGCCGCGCATCCCCGTCGTCTCGAATCTGACCGGCGCGGCGGTCTCCTCGGAGCTGTGCGAGCCGAGCTACTGGGTGCGCCACGTTCGCGAGACGGTTCGCTTCGCCGACGGTGTCGGCTGGCTCACAGAGAACGGCGTCGGTCAGTTGCTGGAGCTGGGACCCGACGGTGTGCTGAGCGCGATGGCCCGCGACTGCCTTGCCGCAGAGGACCCCCACGCCGTTGCTCCCGAGGAGAGCGTCGAGGCGCTCGCCGTATTGCGTCCCGGTCGCGACGAGCAGCGGACGTTCCTCGGCGCGATGGCGCGTCTGTGGGGCCGCGGTACCGACGTCGATTGGGCCGGCCCTTTGCGCGAGAGCGGCGCGCGGCGTGTGGAGCTTCCGAAGTATCCCTTCCGTCGCCAACGCTTTTGGCTGGATGCGCCGAGCCCGCGAGCCGGCGACGTGGACACCGCTGGGCAGAGTCCCGTCGACCATCCGCTGCTTGGTGCCGCGGTGGCGCTTGCGGGCGCGCGCGGACTGCTCTTCACCGGTCGCCTGTCTCTGCGCGAGCAGCCCTGGCTCGCGGGTCACGCTC
>JBAURN010000165.1:0-2681 GCA_049581225.1 Solirubrobacteraceae bacterium | reverse complement strand
CCTCCAACGTGTTGCGCACCGCCGCCCTGTTGCGCGAGGAGACCGATCTGCTCGACGCGCTCGTCGACGCCGAGCTCGCGGGCGGCGCGAGCATCGCGATCGAGCGCCTGCGCGATTTGCCGCCCGCTTTGGCGCGCCTGATCGTGATTCGCCTCGCCGAGGATGCCGCCTCCACGTTTGTGCCCCAAGCGGGAGAGCGCGTGGGGGAGATCCTCACGCTCGCCGAGCGCGGCGGCAGGGCCGAGCTGCACGTCGGTGGGCTCGTTTGCGCGATCGTCGAGCGTGGAGAGCTGCGCATGGTCCACATCGAGCCGCGCGCCCAGCATTAAATACACTGCGCACGTGGCCTCGTCCCCAGCCCCCCCCGGCGCCGACTCCGAAGTGGGGGAGGTCTTGGTCGGCGCCGAGGAGCTGTCCCAGCGTGTGCGTGAGCTCGGCGAAGCGATTTCGCGCGACTACGCCGGACGTCCCCTGCTGCTCGTCGGGGTGCTAAAGGGGGCCGTCTTTTTCCTGTCCGACCTGATGCGCCACGTCGACATCCCCGTCGAGGTCGACTTCATGGCGGTCGCCTCCTACGGCTCGGCCACTGACTCTTCCGGGGTCGTGCGCATCCTCAAGGACCTCGACATCGCGATCGAGGGTCGCGACGTCCTGATCGTCGAGGACATCGTCGACTCCGGGCTCACGCTGCAATATCTGTTGCGCAATCTCGGCTCGCGCAATCCCGCGTCGTTGGAGGTGTGTGCGCTGCTCACCAAGCCCGACCGCCGCAAGGTCGATCTTCCCACCCGCTATGTCGGCTTCGAGATCCCAGACCGCTTCGTGATCGGCTATGGCCTGGACTACGCCGAGCGTCACCGCAACCTGCCCTTTGTGGCTGTCCTGGCACGCTAACCTTCTCCCATGAGCCGATTCTTCAAGAGCGCGGCCTTCCCGATTCTGATCGTGGTCGTGCTCGCCTTCTTCCTTTCCAAGCTGGTCGTTCCGAGCAACCAGAAAGGGCCGGTGCACAGCTACAAGACGCTGGTCACCGAAGACATCCCCCAGCACCGCGTCAAGTCGGCCGTGCTGAAGGTCAAAGACAACTCGGTCGCGGTCACGCTCAACGCCAACAAAGAAGAAAAATACGAAGTCGGCTACGTCGACCAGGCCTCGCCCCAGCTGATCGCGGCCCTGGAAAAGTCGGGTGCCCCCTTCAACATCGAATCGAACAAAACCTCGATCTGGCCGTCGCTGCTCACGTTCGCGCTGCCCCTGATCCTGATCCTCGGCTTCTGGTTCTTCCTGATCAATCAGGTCCAGGGCGGAGGCTCGCGCGTAATGAGCTTCGGCAAGTCGCGCGCCAAGCGATTGTCGGCCGACTCGCCCAAGATCACGTTCCGTGACGTCGCCGGGGTCGACGAGGCCGTCGAGGAGCTGCATGAGATCAAGGAGTTCCTCGAGAATCCCAAGAAGTTCCAGGCGCTCGGTGCGCGGATACCCACCGGCGTGCTGCTCTACGGTCCTCCCGGGACCGGCAAGACCCTGCTCGCTCGCGCCGTGGCCGGCGAGGCGGGTGTGCCCTTCTTCTCGATCTCCGGCTCCGACTTCGTCGAGATGTTCGTTGGCGTCGGCGCCTCGCGTGTACGGGACCTGTTCGAGCAGGCCAAGCAGAACTCCCCCTGCATCATCTTCATGGACGAGATCGACGCCGTTGGGCGCCACCGCGGCGCCGGCCTCGGCGGCGGCCACGACGAGCGCGAGCAGACCCTCAACCAGCTCCTGGTCGAGATGGACGGCTTCGAGGCCAAGGACAACATCATCATGATCGCGGCCACCAACCGGCCCGACATACTCGACCCGGCCTTGCTGCGTCCTGGCCGCTTCGACCGTCAGATCGCCGTCGACCGTCCCGACCGCAAGGGCCGCGCCAAGATCCTCGAGGTCCACACGCGTGGCAAGCCTCTCGCGAAGGTGATCGACATCGACGCCCTGGCGGGCCAGACCCCCGGCTTCACCGGCGCCGACCTCTCCAACCTGATCAACGAGGCCGCCCTCCTATCGGCGCGCATCGGCAAGCGCGAGATCGGCCAGGACGAGCTCGAGGAGGGGATCATGCGCGTGATCGCCGGCCCCGAGAAGAAGACGCGCGTGATGTCCTCCAAGGAGCGCCTGATCACCGCCTACCACGAGATGGGCCACGCGATCGTCGGCCATTTCCTCGAGCACTCCGACCCCGTGCACAAGGTCTCGGTCATCTCGCGCGGCCAGGCTTTGGGCTACACGATCTCGATGCCCCAAGAGGATCGCTTCCTGACCACGCGCGCCGAGCTCAACGACACGATGGCAATGACCCTGGGGGGTCGCGCCGCCGAGGAGATCGTGTTCAACGAGATCACCACCGGTGCCTCCAACGACCTCGAGAAGGTCACCGCCACGGCCAAGCAGATGGTCATGCGCTTCGGCATGTCCGACAAGCTGGGGCCGCGCGTGTTCGGCCACGAGCACGGCCAGCCGTTCCTTGGCCGCGAGTTCTCCACCGAGCCCGACTACTCCGATGAGATCGCGCGCGAGATCGACGACGAGGTGCGCCGCATCGTCGAGGCCGCCCACCACCGCGCCCGCACGATCCTCACCGAGCACAAGCAGGATCTCGAGAAGATCTCCGAGATCTTGGTCAAGCGCGAGACGATCGAGAAGGA
>JBAURN010000164.1:0-1893 GCA_049581225.1 Solirubrobacteraceae bacterium | reverse complement strand
GTTGAGTGGCGCCACCTTCACGGACGAGCGTGTGAGACGCGAGCTGGAGGCGCTGATCGTGCGGGCCGTGGACGAGCTGGAAGCGCCGGCGAGCCGCGTGGGCGTGCGCTGCGAGCTGCGATACGCGGGCCAATCGTTCGAGCTGACGGTCGCCGAGGATATCTCGGTGGATGAGCAGGGAGGATCGTTGTTCGTACCCTCCGGTGCCCGCGCTGTCCCCGAGAGATCGCGCGTGCCGTTCGATTCGAGGCGTTTGCGCGTGTCGTTCGAGGACGCACACGAGGCTCGCTACGGCTACCGCGACGAGGGCGCCGAGGTGGAGCTGGTGAACATTCGCGTGTCGGCGGTGGGCGCGAGGCCGGCCTTGAGGCTGGACGGCGCCACACGCGAGCGGCCCGCACCGACGAGCACACCGATCGTGTTCGACGGGAAGCTGGTCGAGGCCGAGTTGTGGCGCGGCGAGCTGCCCCGCGGCACGCGAGTGAGAGGACCGGCGCTGTGCGCGATGCCCGAGTCCACTCTGCTTGTGCCGCCCGGGTGGCGCGGTGTTGTGGACGAGCGTGGGACCGTCGTTTTGGAGCAGGTGGGGTGAGCGCGCTGGACCCGATCGAGCTGCAGGTGATCGTGGGTGGCTTGCGAGCCGCGTGCGAGGAGATGGGGGCGGTGCTGGTGCGCTCGGCGCACTCGGTCAACATCAAGGAGCGCCGGGACGCCTCGACCGCGCTGTTCGACCGCAACGGGGAGATGGTGATGCAGGCGGAGCACATTCCGGTGCATCTCGGGTCGATGCCGGCGGCGGTGGCGGCCGTGCTCGAGCGCGACCATCGACCGGGCGTCTCTTGGGTGCTGAACGACCCGTTCGAAGGCGGGACCCACCTGCCCGACATCACGGTTGTGACGCCGGTGTTCGTCCCCTCACCCATCGCTCTCCATGTCCCCGGTGGGAACGTGGAGCGGGCTCGGCATGAGAGACCGATCGGATTCGCGGCCGGCAGGGCCCACCACGCCGACGTGGGCGGCAAGGTGCCCGGGTCGATGCCGGCGGACAGCACGACACTCGCCGAGGAGGGCGTGGTGATCCACCCGCGTGAGCTGACCGAGGAGGCAATCGAGGAGCTGATCGCGCTCATGCGCCGACCGGATGAGCGCAGGGCCGACCTGAAGGCGCAACTGGCGGCCAACCGGATCGGCGCACAGAGACTGGTCGAACTGGCGCAGCGCACTGGCGCGGAGCGATTGGAAGCGGCGATGGAGGAGGTGCTCGACTACGCGGCGCGACGCACGAGGGCTTGCATCGCGGCCATGGAGGATGGCGTAGTCGAAGCCGAGGACGTCTTGGAGGCGCCCGAGGGCGATCTGAGGCTGCGCCTGAAGGCCGAGGTGCGAGGGGAGCGGCTGGTGCTCGATTTCACGGGCTCGGCGGCTCAGCACGCGGGCAATCTGAACTGCCCGGCGGCGGTGACCCTGTCGTCCTGCTGGTTTGCGGTGCGGGTGCTGACCGACCCCGACATCCCACCTTCGGCGGGCGCTTATCGAGCGGTCGAGGTGATCGTGCCGGAGGGATCCCTGTTGGACGCCGCGCCGGGCGCGGCGGTCGCGGCCGGCAACGTGGAGACCTCCTCTCGCGTGGCCGACCTTGTGTTGAAGGCGTTCGGACGGGCGCTGGGCCAGGGCACGATGAACAACCTGACGCTGGGCAACGAGGACTTCGCCTACTACGAGACGCTGGGGGGCGGCCAGGGCGCCTGCGCGGACGCGGATGGACCGAGCGCGGTGCACGTGGCGATGAGCAACACGCTGAATACGCCGGTCGAGGCGTTGGAGCGCGAATTGCCGCTGCGCGTGACCGAGTACGCGCTGCGACCCGGCTCGGGCGGCGCGGGCGCGCACAGG
>JBAURN010000163.1:0-4644 GCA_049581225.1 Solirubrobacteraceae bacterium | reverse complement strand
GCGCTCGACCCGGGCGCGGCGGGCACCTGGCGCTCGTTTGCGCAGCGAGCCGTCTCCTATCTCCTGACGGCGTACCCGCTGCGCGCCGACGGCCTGTTGCCGATCGTTCCCGGTCTGAGCGTCGAATGGAACCGCTCGATCGTGGACGGCTATGCGGCCTTGAACCAGTACGAGGGCCTGACTCTGTGGCTGCTCTCCGACGCGCTTGAGGAGTGGCCGCGACCCGAAGCGGCGGGCCAGCCCCTGCCCGGCGACAGTCGCGAACTGGTCGCCGACGACCTCGGTTCGAGCGGCCTGGTGTGGGGACGCTCGGGTTCTGTCTGGTGGCAGTTGAGTGGACACTCCACCAGCAGCGATCCCCGCTCGGCACAAGGGCTCGTGGCACTCAAGGTGCAGCGCGACGGGCGCTGGCACGACCTGCTCGCTTTGCGTCCCCGCCGGCGAGGCCTGTCCAGTGTGTGGACGTTGAAGAGCCCTCGCGGGGCTCTCGCCTCGCCTTCGTTCGCGGCCGCGCGCGGCCGTGGCGGAAAGGTGATCTTGAGCGGCGACTTCAGAGGACCCAAGGGCGCTCTGATCGCGCGCACGACCTGGACCCTGGCCACAACCGCGAGCGGTGTTCGCCTGACCATGAGGATGCCCCCCAAGTCCGCTCTGCACACGACTTTGTGGCTGCCGCTGCAAGGAACACGACTGTCGGCGCCCGGAGCGACATTGACCCGCTCGACCTGCACCGTCACCGCCTCGGGCCACGCCTGTCCGGTGACCGCGACCTGGCGCGGGCGCCGGGTCGCGGTGCTCGAAGTGTCCTAGAAGATCTTCGGAATCGACCGCTGGAAGTTGCGGTGCAGTTCCTTGGCCACCACGTACAGGGCCGGGCGCGGCGCCCCGTTGGCCTTGATCAGGCCGGCGTCCCAGGTGGCCTTGCGCGCGGCCTTGGCCTTGGGCGTGCCGGGCGAGCGCCAGTGGTAGTAGTAGATCCGCGTGATCCTCGAGCTGAGCTTGGCGAAGCTGAAGATGTTGTGGGCGACGCGCGCCGCGTACGCTTCGCCGTGGTCGATCAGGCGGCCTTTGAAGCGCCACCAGACGACCCCGCCGACCTCGCTGAACCAGACCTGCCCGCGCACCGCCGCCAAGAACTGTTCGATCAGGACAGGACTGCCCACGCTGATCGAGTGGTACGGGTTGAACGGCCAGATCTTGGGATAGGGGTGGGCCCGTTCCAGGAAGGAGCCCACCCAGGCCTCGACGTTGCCGTCGGAGTCGAGGATGTCGGGCGCGGTCACCTCGCAGCCAGGGCAGTGGGCCGCCAAGACGTTGTAGTAGGAGGCTGCCAGCCACGGGTTGTGGGCGGTCGGCTGGGTGGAGTGCGTGGCCTCGTCCCAGGGCGCGAACTCCTTCACCCAGGGGAACAGCTTGCGGAAGCGCAGGAACGCCTTCAGGAACTGCGCGGGCGTGGGGGCGCGGCCGTTGTTATCGGCGTGCTGGAAGGTGATGAAAGGGGTGATGTGGTAGGCGTGCTTGACGGCGTCCAGCCAGGCCGTCACGTTGGCGAGGTCGCGCTTGTTAAGCACCGCGTTCCAAGGCACCACGTCGCGCGCAAGGTGCACGCCCAGCTCCCCCACCCTGGGGTCCGAGAAGGTGCTCGGTTCGTAGTCGGAGAGGCCGAAGCGGTAGTTGACGGCGCTCGCCCCGGCAGCTGAGATCAAGCCTGCCAGCAAGAGACCCGCAAGCAGTGCCACGATGCGTCGTGAGGCGCGGGTCGAAGGCATTCGCCTGGCTATGATAGGCGCCGATGAGCCGCCGGTGCGCAGGCTTCGTTGCGGGAGTGCTCGCCGGGGTCCTTCTCGCGGTCGCGCCGGCGGGCGCGACGATCCTCGACAGCACGCCGTTTGGCCTGTCCTTCGAGTACCCCTTGATGGAGAAGGCGCTGGGGGCGGGACCGTGCCCGAATGGAGCGTTCGTGGCGAGGTTGAAGGAGCTCGGCTCGCCCACGGTCCGGGTCGGCGGCGACTCCCAGGACCTGGCGGGGCCGAGCGCCGCGTACCACTACTTCATACCGCCCTCCTTCTGGAGCACCCTGGGCTGCCTGGCACGCGAAAGCGGCTCGCCGATCGTGGTAGGCCTCAACTTCGCCGAAGGCCCGGTGGCCGACGAGCAGACGACGATCGCCGAGGCCGAGCAGGCGATCCCCTCATCTCAACTCAGCTTCTCGCTGGGCAACGAGCCGGATCTGTACGGCTTCTCCCACATCCTCCCGAACGAACCCGGGTTCACCGTCCCGGCCTATCGCCCGGCCCCATGGACCGCGACGCAATTCGCGAGCGAATGGACGGAGAGGCGCGCACAGCTCGGGCCGGTCCCGATCGAGGGCCCGGACCTGGCGGGGATCGGCTGGCGCGAAACGATGACACCCGTGCTCGAGCACAACCCGCCGGTGGCGATGACCGTGCACGCCTACCCCACCGCGGCGTGCGGCACAGCAGCCGCGCCGACGACGGCGGCGCGGCTGCTGACCAAGCACGCGAGCGTGGGCTTGGTCGAAAAGTACTCGTGGCTGCTCGCCACCGCCGAGGCGGCCGCTCGCCCGGCGATCATCTCCGAGAGCAACAGCGGCTCATGTGGCGGGCGACCGGGGGTCTCCGATCAGCCGGTGGCGGGCGTGTGGGCGGCCCGCTACGTGTTGGCGGCGGCGCTGGCGGGGTGGACTCAGGTGCGCTTCCACAACGCGGGCACGAGCTATGACGCGTTCGCGTTTGAAGCCGGCGGCGAAGTCGCGGTGCGTCCACTGGGCGAGGCCTTGATGTTCTTGCACCGCTGGATCCCGGTCCCGAGCCGGGTCACGACGGCTTCTCGCGACCCGGAGATCCTGGCGGCGAAGGTCTCGACGGGTAGGCACGTGAGCCTGATCGTGAGTTCGTTTGCGACCAAGCCGACCCCTTTCGCGATCTCCGTCGCGGGCGGGGCGGGCCAGTTGCGCACCGACACAATCTCCACGGCCAGTGCGATCGAACGAAGTGGCACGCTGGCGGTGCACGGCCACCGAGCGCGCCTGCTGCTCGCGCCGCACACGGTTGTGGCGATCCGGGTGAGCTGAGGTGAGACGGGCGCCGCATCACCCGGCGCGGGAGGGGGAAGGGGACACTCGTGGCCGGTGACCCGTCAAACGCCGCGATCGCGGAGGCCCTGGACGAGTTGGGCCGGCTGTACAAGCTCGACGGGGCGATCGTGCACCGGGTGCGGGCCTACAGCAGGGGAGCAAAATCCGTGCGCGAGGCGCAGGTCTCGGTGGCCGCGTTGGCGCGCGAAGGCAAGGCCACCGAGCTGGCCGGTATCGGGGCTACCCTGCAGGAGAAGATCTTGGCGCTCGCCGAAACGGGCACGATCCCGGCATTGGAGAAGCTGCGTGCCAAGTTCCCAACGGACCACCTCTCCAGGGCGCCGGACGCGCACAGCTCGCCGCGACTGCTGCTTCCCAAGGCGCTGGAGTTGGGCCAGGCGCTCGCCGACGGGCTCAGGGAGATCGGCGGGCCGGGAACCGAGGTGATGATCGCCGGCTCGGCCAGGCGGATGGCCGACAGCGTCAAGGACATCGACCTGATCGCCGTGACCCGCAAACCGGTCACGCTCGCCAAGGGCCTGGCCTCCCTACCGGAGGTCGAAGCGGTCTCCTCGGCCGGCAGGGCGGGCGCCCGCGGGCGCAGCCACTCGGGCACGAAGATCGACTTGCGCATCGCCAAGCCGGCCCAATTGGGCAACCTGCTGCAGCACTTCACCGGCTCGGGCAATCACAACGCGGCCCTGCGCGAAGCGGCCGTGCGCAAAGGGCTGCACGTGTCCGAGTACGGGATCGCAAACGACGAGACGGGCGCCACGACGATGTGCGCGAGCGAGGAGGAGGTCTACTCGCTGCTCGGCTTGGCCTACATCGAGCCGGAGCTGCGCGAGGACCGTGGCGAGCTGGCAGCCGCGGCCTTTGACTTCCAGCGGGCGAGCGGCGACGCCCCGAGCGCCAAGGCCGGGGAAGGGCTGCCCAAGCTGATCGAGCTGGAGGACATCAAGGGCGATCTTCACTGCCACACCGTGGCCTCGGACGGCCACCACACGATCGAGGAGATGGCGTTGGGGGCGCGCGAGAGGGGCTACGAGTACGTGGCGATCACCGACCACTCGGCTTCGCACGGATTCGGCAACGACGTGTCCGCCGCGCAGCTGGAAGAGCAGATCGGGCGGGTCCGGGAGGTCAACGCCGCGCTCGAGGGCATCGAGGTGCTGGCGGGCAGCGAGGTCAACATCCTGCCCGATGGCTCGCTCGACTACGAGGATGAGCTGCTGGCGGAGCTCGACTGGGTGATCGCAAGCGTGCACACCTCCTTCAGGATGGGCGAACAGAAGATGACCGAGCGCATGATCGCGGCGGTGGAGCACCCGTCAGTCGACGCGATCGGGCACCCGACGGGCCGCTTGATCGAGCGGCGCGAGCCCTACGAGGTGGACGTGGGCGCCCTGATCGAGGCGGCGGCGAAGACCGGCACGATGCTCGAGATCAACGCCAACCCGGACCGTCGCGACCTCAACGAGGTGCACGCGCGCGCGGCGGCCAAGGCGGGGGCGACGCTCCTGATCGACTCCGACGCGCACTGGGTC
>JBAURN010000162.1:0-4406 GCA_049581225.1 Solirubrobacteraceae bacterium | reverse complement strand
CTATCTCGCCAACCGCGGCTCCGCTCGCAAGCACATCAACGACCTCACGCTGCTCGCGACCGGCGCCAGTCGCGTGCGCCGAGTCGCCCGCCTGCTCCAGGACGCCCACTCGTTCACGCGTTTGGCGCCGATCGACGACGCACTGCCACGGTTGGCCAGCGCCCGCGACGCGCTCGACGCCGAACGACGCGCCCGCTGCGGATGGTACGAGTCGTTCGGAAGAGCAGTCGCTCTGGCAGCGTCCTCGCCAGACCCTGAGCCCAGAGATGCCGGTGGAGAAGCGCCTACCTCCAACGGATCGGTCGTGCTCGAGCACGTGAGCGACGGGGACAGGCTGCAGCCAGGACTGGCTATCGCCTGGGCGCACCGGCATCTCGATGTTTTGGCCGAGCTCGAGCTGGTGCTCGACTCCGCTTATGGGCGGATCACTTTGTGAACCTCCCCTGGGGTAATAGTTTCCTCCCCGGGTAGTCGCTAGGCCTTCAGTGGCGAGATGGGTACGGCGGCCTCCGGCGTGAGCACACGGAAGCTAAAGGACTCCTCCAGGTAGAGCGTGACCACATCACTGTCGTGAGACTCGTAACCAACCGCTAGATCCTGACCGGACTCGAAGCTGAAGTCGCCCCCACGCATGCTCACCACGATCGCTCCCTTAACGCCCGGCGCCCACACGATCGGACCCTCGAGGATCTTGCGCAGGTGATCGAGCAGCGGGTAGCCGCCGTGCTCGGCGCTCTCCACCACGCGCGTGTATTCCTCGCGCCCCAGCGCCAAGCCGTACGGTCCGGCGATCCCTTTGCGCAGCAGCAACTCCACGGCGCGGGCGACATGCTCGGGATACTTCTCTACGCCTCCTCCACTCTTGATCGCGCCATGGGGTGTGCGCTCGCCGATCCCAGCCATTCCCCCCTTTGGCCAAGAGTGAAACACGGCGAGGTTCTCAGCTTCGACAATGCTTTGAGCGGCGACATCGAGCGCGTCGAAGTCGATGTCCTCGGCGCCACGATCGCCGGCTCTGAGCTCCTCGCGAGTGACGGTGAATCGTGCGCGCAACTCCACGAGCGGAAGGACGACGCGGCGATTTGCCTCCACGCCCTTCACCGGGCTCACATCGGCATCTTCGACACGACCGAGGTTGGTAGCCGAGTGCTCCCAGCCGTGAGATCCGGAGAAATCGACCAGACGGCGGCCGGCGAGCCCGGGGAGCAGGCGCTCGCGGGCCTCGTCGTCGATCGTCTTCCAGCCGGCCCGTGTGATCGGCGCGTGCTCGCGCAGTAGATGGCTCACCATGCCTCCTTAAGGCTTCCTATACCCAATGTGCCAGCGACCTCACGCGACCCGGCATCAGGACCCTCCGAGCGAGAGCCCTCCGCTGAGGCGGCGCTCCCCGCGGCGGCCTCCGCCGCCTCGCCGTGCTCGACGATGTCCCCCTTCTGGAAAAGCACTCCTTCAGCGGTTTCTCGCCACTTCGGCTTGCGGCGAAGCAGGAACTCGAGGTCCATGCAGAAGTGCTTGTACTCCTCGCCCACCGCATCGGCCATCACCCCGCGCGCTTCGGGGTCGCGCTCGACCGCCAGGCGCTGCTCGTACCAGCCGATCGCCTCCGCCTCCTCGGTCAGTGACGCGCACAGTCGCGCAAATGTCCGTGTCTCCTCAGGGAGCTCCTGCGGCGGCTCGTGGTATTGGTCGAAGCCCATCGATTCCTCCTCGGGGATGTGGTTTCCTGGAAGCTGTCCGCGAGCGTCTATGCCTGTGTTGTGCCGCGGTTCCTAGTGGTGATAGCGCAACACGATCTTCACGCGCTTCAGGAGCCGTGGGGGTGAGCTGCCGAGGCCCGCCTGGGTCGCTGTGAAGTAGACGACCAGACTGTGCTTTCGCTTGAGCTGCCCGAGCATCGAGGACGAGAGCCTACCTCAGGTGGGCCGCGCACCGGGCGGCCTTCGGCCAAAAGCCTCGAGCAGTACCGTTCGGCTGACCCAGAACTGCACAGGAGCTCGACTGCAATGAAGGCGTACCGACTTCGCAGTGTCACCCTGCACGGCAACCGCTACACCTATCGCCAGGCCGGAGCGGGCCCGGTGGTGGTGCTGATTCACGGCATCACGTCGGACTCGACGACCTGGGCGCGGGTCATGCCCGGCTTGGCCAAGCACTTCACGGTCATCGCACCCGACCTGCTCGGCCATGGCGGCTCCGCCAAGCCGACGGGCGACTATTCACTGGGCGCCCACGCGAGTCTCGTGCGCGACATCCTGCAGAAGCTCGGACATGAGCAGGCCACGTTCGTGGGGCACTCGCTCGGGGGCGGCATTGCGATGCAGATCGCCTACCAGTTCCCCGAGCGCTGCGAACGGCTGATCCTCGTGGACAGCGGCGGCCTGGGCCGCGAGGTCAGCCTGCTGCTGCGTGCAGCCACGCTTCCCGGGGCCGAGTACGTCCTGCCGATCCTCACCAACGGACGGCTGCTCGATGCCGGGCGGATAGTGGGAAGGGTGATGGGAGCCGTCGGCCTACGGCCAGGCACCGATTTGCGCGAAAGCGCCCGCGGCCACGCCACGCTCGCCGACCGGGTCACCCGCGAAGCCTTCCTGCGCACGGTGCGCTCGGTCGTCGAGCCCGGTGGCCAGCGGGTCGACGCCACTGATCGCCTGTACCTGGCCGAACGCGCGCCGATGCTCTTTGTCTGGGGCCAGCACGACACGCTGATCCCCGTCTCCCACGCCCACAGCGCGCATTCCCAGGTCCCTACAAGTCGTCTAGAGGTCTTTGAGAACTCGGGGCACTTCCCGCAGCTGGACGAGCCCAAGCGCTTCGTCGAGGTGTTGAGAGAGTTCATCGCCACCACCGAGGCCAAAGCGCTCGAGACGGAGCGCTCGGCCCGCCGGCGCATGGCGAGACGCGTGTGAGAGAACGTGAAAAGGCGACGCTCCGCTGAGCGCCGCATCCTCAGGGTCCCCCCAATAGGTCCGCGGCGTGCCGCCACGACCAGATCAAGTTGGTGGCCGCGCTGGCGTTGCTCAGGTACTCTCCCGTAAGGCTCCGCGGTGCTCACCAAGCTGGCCGCCGCGGCGGCCGACTGAACCGCCAGAGCCGGACGCGCCCGCGTCGACGGGCGGCACGTCAGCCGTCCTCCGCACCTCGCCTTTCCGAGGCCTATCGAGACTTGCCTGTTAGTGGGCGATACTGGGCTCGAAGTCGCCTCTGGGGCTCTGGTAGCGCCAGTTACTCGGCCGGCGCGCACAGCGTCAAGTCACGGCGAGCCTCGGTACGAATTGATGGATCGCCTCGTATGCATGGTCTTGGATCTCAGGGTCGCGGAAGTCGGGAACGATCTCGGCCTGGTCGATGACCGGTCCGGTGATCGTCTTGGCGGCGCTTGCGTAGAAGACGCCGCTCTGCAGTGACTCGTCCGTGAGGGCTTTGACGAATCGCTCGGCCCCGACGTCCAGCTTGTGCCCGATGCGAAGGGCAGGCAGGACGTATGGGAGCACGATCCGGCTGGCGATGATCCGCACGGGCGCGGGCTGGTCGCGCAGCACGTCGGTTCCCGCGGTATTTCCCGGCGACATCGTGATGAACCTGAGCTCGGGGTGCATGCGGGCCATCGCGCTCATCCACAGCGCGCCGAGGTACTTGATCTGGCTGTAGGAGAGCATCATGTCGAACTTGCCGCCCTCGAAGAACGAGCCGTCGATCACCGACGCGAACTCCTGTGAGCTGTGATCGGTGAACCTTGGTCGAGCGATCCGCAGCTTGGGGATTCCGCGCGCCCCCTCGCTGCCTGCGAGGACCGCGACGTCCGTGAGCAGCCCGACTGCCAGCAGATTCTCGAGCAGAGCCACGTGACCGAGCAGGTTCTGGGCGAATAGCTCAGTCACCCCGTCTTCTGTCAACGATGCTGGCGTACGGCCGCCGATGCCGCCGGCGATCATTGCGAGCGCGTTCAAGGGAGCGGCGATCGCGGCCACCGCAGCACGTACCGACGCAAGGTCTTCCAGGTCGATGATCACTACCTCGAAGATCTTGCGCCCGCTGACCTTCTCCAGGTCCTCCTTTGCGCGCTCCGCCTTCTCCGGATTGCGGCAGCCGAGGTAGATCCGCTCGAAATCATCGTGCAGCGCCAGCTGCCTCGCCGTCTCCTTACCGAGGCCGGTATTGGCGCCCGTGATGAGGATTGTCTTTCCTGCGGTGGTTTGCATTTGAGTCATCTCCTGCCCTCTCAGACCGCAGTGCGGCCGCCGTCGACGTGGATGATCGCGCCGTTGATGTAGCCGGCCGTGGGGGTCGCGAGGAATGTGATGACGTCGGATAGCTCGTGCACTTCAGCGACGCGGCGGAGCGGAATCGTCTTGGCAAACTCCTTGGCCATCTCCAACCTCGGCTCCACCGCCGGGGTCAACGTCGGA
>JBAURN010000161.1:0-2701 GCA_049581225.1 Solirubrobacteraceae bacterium | reverse complement strand
CCCCCCACCCAAGCGACCCGATCGCCCCAAATCGTCGGCTCCCGAGCCGCGCCGCTGCCGGGGACCGCACGAGGATCGCTCCCATCGACTCCTGAAACGACAAGATGGCAGACGCTTGGACAGACCTTGTAGACGAGTAGCGGCGAGCCGGATGGGCCAGGACCAACGTCGGCTTCGATCGTACGCGCGGCGGCAGGGACAGGCGGCGTCGAGATCAGGCCGTCGCCGTCCACGACAAGGTGCCAGCTCTTGTCGATCGCGTTGTAATCACTCCATACCTGCAAGTCGCCGAAAGACTCGATGGTGGTCCCCCCGTGCAGCGGTGCGATCAACGTTGGCGCTGCAACAGCGCTGCTCGCGGCGGAAAGTGCAATCCAGACAGTTAGCGCCAAGACACGTCTCATGGCAGCTAAGACAACCGCATCGGACCGGAGTTGCGTAGACCATCCCCGCAGGCAAACGAAAGCTCAGCGTTGCATGGCGTCACGGCGGGGACAGTTCTCAACCCACTTTCTCAACCAACTCGTTCTGCGCGGAGATCGTGCCTTTACTGCTAGAGTAAAGGAGTGGCGCGAATCTCTACCAAGAACCAGATCACGATCCCCGTCGCGGCGCTCGACGAGGTCGGGCTGCACGCGGGCGAGCGAGTTACAGTCGAGCCGGCCGGTGACGGGGAGCTACGGATCCGCCGTACCACCACGACCTTCAAGGATGCGTTCGGGGCGCTGACGGGCACCTACCCAGCCGGCTATCTCGCGCAGCTCGATGCCGAAGATGAACTGCGATGAAGCTGCTCCTCGACGCGGACGTCCTGATCGGAGCGCTTGACGACAGCGACCCGCACCATCATCGCGCTCGCGAGCTGTTCACTAAGTGGCGCGACAACCAAGACGCTTGCGCGGTCAGCATCGTGAACCTGACCGAGGTGTTGATCGCCCCCTCCGCAGACGTCTCGAAGCTAGCCGCTGCCCGAGAGGCGATTGCCGCCCTCGGCGTCACCGTACACCAGCCGAACGAGGCTATCGGGGTAGAAGCGGCGCGCTTGCGACAACGGCACCCGATCAGCCTCCCCGACGCCTACTGTCTCGCAACAGCGAAGCACACGAGCTCGGCGGTCTCGTCATTCGATCAAAAGATCCTGAAGGCCGCTAAGCGTATGGGTATCAGAGGCGCCTAACGCCAGCAGCCACGAACGAGACAGCCCCGCCGCGAGCCGGCCGTCCAACGTCAAGTCCTGAGTCATTCACTTTGGGTGTTCCAAGAGGTCGCTCGATGTCCCTCGAACGCTCCGTTTCGAGCAACTTGTAGTACCACCGAAGTACCACAAGAAGGAAATCCCCGGAAATTCGGGCTTTCTGCGATGGGCGATACTGGGCTCGAACTCGCCCCTGGCGCCCAGGTAAGGCCAGATAGCCCAGTTTTATTGGCCCACGTTGCTCTCAGATCAGCTCAGGTTCGCTCAAATTGCTACCAAAATTGCTACCAAGCTCAGAAGCGGCGCGCAGAGCGGACTTGGCACCCCCGGCCGGCGCGCACAGCGTCAAGTCGCGGCGGGCCTCGGTACGAACCGCTGGATCGCCTCGTATGCGTGGTCCTGGATCTCCGGGTCGCGGAAGTCGGGAAGGATCTCGGCCTGGTCGATGACCGGTCCGGTGATCGTCTTGGCGGCGCTTGCGTAGAAGACGCCGCTCTGCAGTGACGCGTCTGTGACGGCTTTGACGAATCGCTCGGCCCCAACGTCCAGCTTGTGCCCGATGCGAAGGGCAGGCGCGAGGTACGGGAGCAGGACGCGGCTGGCGATGATCCGCACGGGCGCGGGCTGGTCGCGCAGCACGTCGGTCCCCGCGGTGTTTCCCGGCGACATCGTGATGAACCTGAGCTCGGGGTGCATGCGGGCCATCGCGCCCATCCACAGCGCGCCAAGGTACTTGATCTGGCCGTAGGAGAGCATCACGTCGAACTTGCCGCCTCGGAAGAACGAGCCGTCGATCACCGACGCGAACTCCTGTGAGCTGTGATCGGTGAACGTTGGTCGGGCGATCCGCAGCTTCGGGATTCCGCGCGCCCCCTCGCTGCCTACGAGGACCGCGACGTCCGTGAGCAGCCCGGCTGCCAGCAGATTCTCGAGTAGAACCACGTGACCGAGCAGGTTCTGGGCGAATAGCTCAGTCACCCCGTCTTTTGTCAACGATGCTGGCGTGGGGCCGCCGATGCCGCCGGCGTTCATTACGAGCGCGTTCAACGGAGCGGCGATCGTGGCCACCGCAGCACGTACCGACGCAAGGTCTTCCAGGTCGATGATCACTACCTCAAAGATCTTGCGCCCGCTGACCTTCTCCAGGTCCTCCTTTGCGCGCTCCGCCTTCTCCGGATTGCGGCAGCCGAGGTAGATCCGCTCGAAATCATCGCGCAGCGCCAGCTGCCTCGCCGTCTCCTTACCGAGGCCGGTATTGGCGCCCGTGATGAGGATTGTCTTTTCTGCGGTGGTTTGCATTTGAGTCATCTCCTGCCCTTTCAGATCGCGGTGCGGCCGCCGTCGACGGGGATGATCGCGCCGTTGATGTAGCCGGCCGCGGGGGTCGCGAGGAATGTGATGACGTCGGATAGCTCGTGCACTTCAGCGACGCGGCGGAGCGGAATCGTCTTGGCAAACTCCTTGGCCATCTCCAACCTCGGCTCCACCGCCGGGGTCAACGTCGGA
>JBAURN010000160.1:0-2051 GCA_049581225.1 Solirubrobacteraceae bacterium | reverse complement strand
CGCCCTTGCCGTGCTCGCACGCCGGCTCGGGGTCGGGTGCGTGGCCAGCGGCAACGTGCACGCCCACGACCACTCGCGCGCCGAGCTGCAAGACGCTTTCGTCGCGCTGGCCCACCGCACCACACTTGACGCTTCAGAGCCCGTGCGGCGCGGCAACCACAGCCACGTCATGACCACTCCCCGGGCGATGGCCGCCCGTTTCGCCGACCATCCCGAGGCTGTACGCGAGACGCTGAACCTGGCCGAGCGACTGTGTTTCGATCTGACCAAGGACCTCGGCTACAGCTACCCCGGAGCCGAGGACGAGGGTGCCGGGCGGAAGTTGGCGCAATTGTGCAGGGCGCGCTTGGAGGAACGCTACCCGGCTAGCGCCGGTGGGCGGGTGGGAGCAGGCGCCGCGCGTGCGCAAGCGCTTGCCCGTCTCGAAGAAGAGCTGTGCGTCATCTCCAAGCTCGGTCTGGCCGGCTTCTTCCTGTTGCACCACGAAATGATGGAGCTGGCGCGCGAGGTGGCCTACGAGGTACGAGATCGCGACTCGGCCCGGGCATTGCTGGAGCCCGGACGGGGCAGGGGATCCTCGGTCTCCTCGATCGTCTGCTACCTCACCGGTCTCTCCCACATAGACCCGGTCGAGAACCATCTGCTGCTTGGGCGCTTCCTGCACGAGGACCTGCGCGGGCTGCCCGACATCGACCTCGACTTCCCGCGTGAGATCCGCGCGGCCCTGATCCCCCGCGTGCACGAGCGCTTCGGGCGCGACCGAGCCGCCCTGGTGGCGGCCTTTCCAACTTTCCGCGCGCGCGGGGCGATCCGTGAGCTGGGCAAGGTCCTAGGTCTGCCCCCGGGCGAGATCGAGCGTGCCGCACACACCGCCGACGGCTGGGAGCGTCACGCCGCGAGCGAGTTGCCCGGCGGGTCTCCGCGCTGGCGCTGGTTGGCGCGTCTGGTGGAGCAAGCCCACGGGTTGCCGCGCCACCTATCACAGCATCCTGGCGGAATGGTGGTGTCGACTAAGCCCTTGATCGACTGCTGTCCGATGGCGCCCAGCGCGATGGAGGGCAGGCAGATGGTGCAGTGGGACAAGGACTCCTGCGCCGACGCCGGCTTTCTGAAGATCGACCTGCTCGGGCTGGGGATGCTCTCGGCCGTGGAACGCTGTGTCGATGAAATCGACCGTGTGCGCGGGCGGCGAATCGACCTGTCGCGCATACGGTTCGACGACGACGCAACCTTCGCGGCGATCAGGCAGGCCGACACCGTCGGCGTCTTTCAGATCGAGAGCCGCGCCCAGATGCAGTCGCTGAAGCGCACCAAGCCCGCCAACCTGCAGGACCTGACGGTCCAGGTGGCGATCGTGCGACCCGGGCCGATCCAGGGCGGTGCGGTCAACCCCTACATCGAGCGCCGTTCGCGTCAGCTCGCCGACCCCACCTATGAGCCGCCCTACGAGCACCCGGCTCTGAGGGAGGTGCTGCGCGAGACGCTCGGCACGATCATCTTCCAGGACCAGGTGATGCAGGTCTCGGAAGCGTTCGCCGGCTTCGCCCCCGGAGAGGCCGATGGGTTGCGCCGTGCGATGAGCCGCAAGCGCTCCCACGAGGCGATGCAAGCAAATCGCGAGCGCTTCGTCGCCGGCGCCATCGCTCATTCTGAAGCCGACCCGCGGACGGCCGAGCGCGTATGGGAGATGGTGTCGGGTTTCGCGGGCTTCGGCTTTCCCAAGGCCCACGCCACCGCTTTCGGCCTGCTCGCTTACCAGTCGACGTGGCTACGGGTCCACTACGGTCCCGAGTTCCTGTGCGCGCTGCTCAACGAGCAGCCGATGGGCTTCTACGCTCCCGACAGCCTTGTGCACGAGGCGCAGCGGCGGGGGATACCGGTGCTCGGGCTCGACGTGAACGCCTCGGAGGTTCTGTGCGAGGTGCAGCCCGCCGGCGAGCAGCTCGGTGTGCGGCTCGGGCTCGGCTACATCAAGGGCGCCGTCGCCGAGGAGGTGCGCGAGCTGGTGGTCGAGCGCAACCGGGGCGGCCCGTTCCGCGACCTGGGCGACC
>JBAURN010000159.1:0-3336 GCA_049581225.1 Solirubrobacteraceae bacterium | reverse complement strand
CTCGACCTGCCTCAAACCTCGTTCTCCACCCAGGCCCTCTGGTTCGAGCTGGACGGCGCCACGCTCACGGGCCTAGCCGGCGGCACGAGCGCAAGCGACGACGGGACGAGGCAAGGCGCACGCCGCGAGGCGAGCGACGGCGGCACGATCCCGATGGAGGCCCTGCTCGGCTCGTTGCACGCCGCCGAGCACGCCCAGATCGCGGTGCTCCCCCTGATCGCGATGTGCGACCGCTGGGACATCGGCGGCCTCTCGACGAACGTGCACCCGCAAACGGGCGGCCCCACGATCTTCGTCTACGACGGCCACCCCGGCGGCATCGGCATCACACGCCTGGCCTACCAGCGCTTCGAGGAGCTGTGCCGCGACGCCCACCGCCTGATCGCGGAGTGCCCGTGCGAGAGCGGCTGTCCTTCGTGTGTGCAGTCGCCTAAGTGCGGCAACCTCAACGAACCGCTGTCGAAGGTCGGGGCGCGGATCGTGCTCGAAGGTATGTTGGCGGCAGCGGGCGCGAGCGGGGCCATAACAGCCTGAGCCCGCCGCATCGCGCCACAAGCCTCGTGTGCTACCCGCGATTCCCCGCGGCGATCTTCTTCAAATCGATCGTGGCGTCGTACAGCTTCGGATCGACGCCTTCCTCGAGCGCGACATCCCGCAGAGGCCGTCCCGAATCGGTCGCCTTTTTGACGATCGCCGTCGCCTTGTCGTAGCCGATCGCTCCGTTCAGCGCCGTTGCGACCGCGAGCGTGGCGCCGGCCGAGGCGGCGCAGCCGGCCTTGTTGACCTGGATGCCGTCCACGCACTTTTCGGCAAACGCGCGGGAAGCGGACGTGAGCAGGTTCAACGACTGCAACAGGTTGCGTGCGATCAGGGGGATCCTCACGTTCAACTCGAACTGACCCTGCAAGCCACCCACGGTGATGGCCGTGTCGTTGCCGATCACCTGCGCGGAGACCTGCAGCACGACCTCGGGGATCACCGGGTTCACCTTGCCCGGCATGATCGATGAGCCCTTCTGCAGCTCGGGCAGGAAGATCTCGCCGATCCCGGCCCTGGGCCCCGAGCCCATCAAAGCGAGGTCGCCCGCGATCTTTGTCAAAGACACCGCGATCGTCTTCAGCGCACCCGACAGCTCCACGAGCGCGTCCCTGTTGGCCTGCGCCTCAAACGAGTCGAGCGGCGCCGCGATCTGCTTGAGACCCGAGTCGCGCTTGAGGCGCGCCCTCACCTTCTCGGCGAACTTGGGATGGGTGTTGAGGCCTGTCCCCGTCGCCGTGCCGCCGAGCGGGATCTGCCCGACGTGCACCAGGGCTGACTGCACGCGCTCCTGGCCCAGCGCCATCTGGGCGGCATAGCCCGCGAACTCCTGACCCAGCGTGACCGGGACCGCGTCCATCAGGTGGGTGCGCCCCGACTTGACGACCCCCGCGAAGCTCTTGCTCTTCTTGGCAAAAGAGCGCTCCAACTGCTTGAGCGCCGGCAACAGGTCGTTCTGCGCCACATCCAGCGCCGCCAGGTGCACGGCCGAGGGAAACACGTCGTTGGAGGACTGCCCCATGTTGACGTGGTCGTTGGCGTGCACCTTCTCACCCGCCAGCGTCGCGATCACCTCGTTCGCGTTCATGTTCGTCGAGGTGCCCGACCCGGTCTGGAACACGTCGATCGGGAACTGCTCGTCATGCTTGCCCGCCGCGATCTCGCGCGCCGCCTTCTCGATCGCCGCGGCGCTGCGCTTGCTCAGCAGCCCCAGCTCACCGTTGACCACGGCCGCCGCGCCCTTGACCCGGGCCAGCCAGTGCACCACCGAGACCGGCACCGTCTCGCCGGAGATCGGGAAATTGTCCACTGCCTTGGCGGTCTCCCCGCCCCACAGCTGCTTGCCGGTCATCGCGTCTCCTCGGTCGTCGTCGGGCCCATGACGGTCCTCGTCGGGCTGGTGTAGTTCGTCGTGGCGCTCGTAACGTCTTCGTGAGGCCGGTGAAGGTCCTGGTCGGGCTCGTAAATCTACCCGCAGAAGGCCACCAGCTCCCGTGCCACCCCGACCGGGTCGTCGTAGGTCATCAGAAAGCCTGTCCCCGCCAGCACCCGCAACTGGCCTCTCGGAAGCAGACGCAAGGTCGCCTCGGCCCCGCCCAAAGGATGCATCGGATCGTGGTCGGCCCACAGCAGCAGCACCGGCATGTCCAGCCGCGGATACAGCTCCACCAGCTGCGCCTGCGCCCCGCGCGGCCAGCGACGCGCACACTTGGCCCACGAACGCGCCAGGTTCGGATTGCCGGGAACGTCGGCGAAGGCGTGGCGCATCAAGTCGCCCGCCTCGGGAGCGCGGCGCTCGGACATGCGCATCCCCAACTCCGGCGTGAACACCAGCTTGGTCGCGTGGCTGAGCAGCCTGTCCAGGCCCGGCAACGAGCCGCCCAGCGTGGCCACACGCCAAGCTTCCCGCTTGCGGGCACCCTCGACCGGCAGGTGCAGGCGATTGGGCATCAACACCATCCGGCTCGGGGCCAGCCGGCCCGCGAGAACGGCTTGCAGCAGGATCTCGGCGCCCGCGTCGTGACCGACCACGAGCGGTTTCGGCCCGAGCACGTCCTCGGCAAAACCGCTCATCACCTCCGCGAACCACTCGATCGTGTAGGGGTGGCGCGGACGATCCTCGGAGTCCCCGTGCAACGGCAGGTCGGGAATCACGAGTCGGTGTCGCTCGGCCAGGCGCTCGACCACCGGCTCCCACTCGCGATGGGAAAGCAGGCCGGCGTGCAGCAGCGCAAGTGGCGGTCCGGCCCCGACCTCGCGGTAGGCCACGCGCGCGCCGTCGGAATGGTGGTAGAGGCGCAGCCTCATGGGGGTGGTCTCGCGCCCGAGCACGCTTCCATCGTATGGACGTATGCCGCTCCAACCGGGCACTCCGTCGCCAAGATGCAACGCCCTCCTGCCCGTGCAATAGATCTCCCAGCATGCACCGCGCGTTGCGGCGCTTGCCCCAAGCGCGGTCAAAGCTCAACAATCCTATGTATGAGCGTGATTCGCACAAATGCGGCCGCCGTCCTGCTCGGCGTCAGCCCAAACACCCTGCGCAGCTGGGAGAGCCGCTTCGGCTATCCCACACCCAGCCGCACCGAGGGAGGCCATCGCCAATTCGACCTCTTCGAGATCGAGGCGCTGCGCCAAGCCCACGCCGAGACCCGCGACATCGCCTCCGCCATCTCTCTCGTGCGCCAGCGCGCCGAGGGCCCATCGACGCCGGCGCGCCTGTGCGCCGCGTTCGCCGAGTTCAGCGCCGAAAAGGCCGACCGCCTGGTGGAGGAAAGCCTGGCCGTGCGCTCCGTCGAGCGC
>JBAURN010000158.1:0-2922 GCA_049581225.1 Solirubrobacteraceae bacterium | reverse complement strand
GATCGGGGCGCTGAGCGAGCCTCAGCGCCGGCCCAGGATCGGGCCGGTATCCACAGCTTCGAAGGCTGAGCCTGGAACGCTCTTGAGCTGATCGAGGTCTTCGTCGTTCCAATGGGGATTGGGGGCGCCGGTGATGTACCAGGAGGAGCCGTTGTCGGCCACGATCAAGCCGTAACGCTTGAGGGCTCGCAGAACGATCAGCGCTTGGCCGTGGTAGCCGGCCAGGTCGAAGCTCGCGTTCAGGCGCAGGCGCAAGCCCATCGGGGGGAGGTTGGGGTCGGAGCTGGCAGAGGCGAAGTGGGTCGCCGGATGGATGTAGCCTCGCTGGGTCTGGGGCACGGTGACGCGCAGGGCGTGATCGATCTGACCGGCCTTGACCTCGGGATAGCGCGCCAGCAGCGGGAAGATGGGCAGTCCGGCGGCGTCGGCCGAGGTCCAGCCTTCGGGGCGCAAGGCGTTGCTGCGCAGGTTGAACACCGCACCCGAGCCCGCCAGCCAACCGCGGCCCTGGCGCCGAGCCGCGTAGAGCTCATACAGCTTGCACGTGCCCTCCTGTAGGACGAGCACGTGCTGGTCCCCTTCTTCGCCCGCTCCCTCCACGGGCGCGCCCGGCGGTATCGGGTACGGACCGGGGTCCGATTCTTCATTGTATTCGAAGTGGACCGGGACCTTGCGCTGACGGGGGCCGACAACTGTGTAGGGGATGCCATAGCTTGGGGGCGTCCCGAAGTCGGCGTGCAGGTGAGCACCGGCGCCGATGCTCGCAATGTATTTCGCCGAGCTCGGGTCCACGGGCGCTTGGGAGATGTCCTGGTTGAGGGGGTCACTCGCCGGAAAGACCGGGCATGCGCCTTCATGGGGAGCAGCGCCGAGCGGCGCCTTGGCAAGGGCGGGCATGCTCGCCACAACCACGCAACAAGCGGCAAACGCAGCCACACAAGACGCTGCAACGAAGGCCAAACTGGCGCGACGCACCGGCACCGGACGATCCTATAGCGCGGTGGGGCGCGCCCCTGGGAGTTGCAGGCACTGCACCTACGCCGACACCTCGATCCTATAGCGCCGCGGGTCGGGCCTCCTGCAGCAAGCCGGCGCCGCAGTGCCAGCAATAGGCGGCGCCGCGACTGTGAACCGCGCCACAGGAGCGACATTGGCCGTGCACGCCCGCCTCGGCGGCTCCGAGCAGGCGTTCCACCTCGCCAAGCTCGGCATCGGCCTGTTGCAACTCGGCGGCGCGCCGGGTGAGCACGTCGAGCCGGTAGTGATCGCGGATCGCCATCTCATACGTGAGCCCACCCAGATCCCAGGTGAGCCCGGCGACCTGTTCGGCCAGCGCCAGGCGGCGAGCGCGCAGCTGCTCCAGCGAACCGCCGACTGTTTGCGTCGGACCAGCCATCAACGTCGCCTGTTCGGCGCCCAAGTGTGAACACCGCTCGCAAAGGAGCTCATTCCGCCACCGGTCATCATGCCGCCACCGTCATTTTCCCGTTTCGATCGGTTTGCCGCCCGCCGTGAGGGATTCGATTTCTTTCTGGTGCTGTTTGCCGGTCGTTTTTTCGAGCTTGCCGATGCTGGAGGAGCTTGTTTTGACGGGCGCCTTCAGCGCCTTCTTTGGCGATTCGGCTTCGGCCACTTCCTTCTTTTCCCGGGCTTCCATGGTTGCCCTCGAAGTCGTCGCTGTTTTGGCGGGGGCGGTAGTCGGGGTCGCTGTGGTGGCCGCCGTTGGGGCAGCCGCGGCGGAGGATGCCGGGAGGGTCCCCTCGATCTTCACGATCTGCGGCCCGCTCGCTTTGGAGGGCGCCAGCCAATGGCCGACCAGCAGACCGATCAGCCCGGTCACGAGCAGAACCCCCAGCAACCCGAACAGCCCCGAGTAGCGACGCAGCCATCCGATCGCTCCGTCCTCTTGCACGGGCGGCGCGTAACCGGCCGGCGCATAGCCGGCGACGGGCTGGGCAAGCGTCACCTGGCCACGCGACTCGCTCTCGGCTTGCAGTACGTCGAGGAAGGCCAAGCGCGTTGGCGAGCAAGGTTGTCCGCAAGTCAAGCAGTAGCGCTGATCGGCGAGCAGGGAGGCGCCGCAGCTGGCGCACTTCGCCGGCGCGCCCTCCTCGGGCGGGGTTTGGATCGGAACTACGTTCACGGCCGTCCTCACCCGAAAGTGCCGCGCACGTATTCGCGAGTACGCTCGGCGCGCGGCTCTTCGAACACTTGGGCGGCGGTGCCGTACTCGACGAGGTCGCCGAGGTACATGAAGGCGACCTTGTCCGCCACACGCTGAGCTTGGGCCAGGTTGTGGGTGACGATCACGACGGCCAGATCACGCCGAAGCTCGCCGATCAGACCCTCGATGACGCCTGTGGAGATCGGGTCGAGCGCGCTGCACGGCTCGTCCATCAACAGCACCTCCGGGCGCGGGGCGATGGCCCTGGCTATGCACAGCCTCTGCTGCTGGCCTCCGGAGAGGCGCAGAGCAGGACGGTCGAGGTCGTCGCGAACCTCGTCGTACAGCCCTGCTCGTCGCAACGCCTCGATGACCAAGGGCTCCAGCTCGCGGCGGCGGGGACGCTTGCGCGACTGCTCGCGCAGGGCGAAGGCGACGTTGTCGAAGATCGACATCGGAAAGGGATTGGGCTGCTGGAAAACCATCGCCACGCGCGAGCGCAGCGCGGTGTCGCGCAGCGCGTGCACGTCCTGTCCATCGAGCAAGACGTTCCCCGAGCGGGCGGCGCTGGGGGTCAGCTCGGTGAGCCGGTTGAGTGTGCGCAACAGGCTCGTCTTGCCACAACCCGATGGTCCGATCAGGGCCAGAACCTCGCCCTGATGGATCGACATCGACACGGAGTTGACGGCGCGCTTGGCGCCGTAGTAGATGCTCACGTCGTCGAGGCGCAGCCGCTCGGGGCCCGCGCCGGCGAGAGC
>JBAURN010000157.1:0-2094 GCA_049581225.1 Solirubrobacteraceae bacterium | reverse complement strand
GTTCAATACATAAGGCGATCTTTGGATGTTACGATTACTGACTGTCTTTTGTTGATCAATGGATGAGTCGTAGTAGACGTACTCATATCCCGTCGTCTTGTCGGTGTTGGCACCCGCCGAGAGTTGTGGAACTTTGTAGATGAAAAACCAGTCTACTTTTTTGCCTGCTTCGTCGAGCGCGGTGACTTCCATGATGACGCCTCAGTTCTTCAGAGATGGGAGGTTCTTGACAATATCCTCTGCGGTCCGCAGTGTCAACGCTGACAACGCGCGCGTCGGACTGGCCGTGCCAACAGTCGGGAATGTTCCGCCTCCTACCAAATTCGCCTCGTCGCTGAGCGCCGCCCAGAACCTCGAGTATCTCGCAGCAACAATGCTAGCTTGCGCCGCAGCTCGTCCTCAGAATCGGCAAAAGGTCGAATCGCAATCATTAGAGTGTGAATGAGAATCCGAGTGAAACTCTTGGGGATACGTGATTGGATACGCCAGCCTCAAGGAGTTGTCAAGTAATCAAATGTATTTATCTGGTAGTAATCGCAAGACCTTCGTCGCGGTCTTGGGAAAGACCTGTTTCTTTTCACTCCAAGTGGGCAATCTCGGAAAGCCGATTGCCGGAACCTGAGCCTGATGGATCGACATATAGAAAGATGTACCGCGACTCCCGTGCCGGCTCCCGGCCGGATAGATGCTCACAAGTTTGTGGTTTTTCGCGTCATAGGTCACGCCGTCCAATAGGCAGGCTTCAGCTGCGCTTGGGTTTTCGCTGAGCGAGGCTTATCGGCGAGCACGGCGATTAATCCCCATAAACGCCGTAGGCTCCGCAAATAAATCTGGAATAACGCCAAGTCGCCAGCCCTCGTGTCGACCGCCGATCCGGTGATTGGCCATTTTTGCTGGAACGCCGACCTTTGAGTATGTGGCACTGAATACACTCGAACAGTCTCTGCAATTGGTCCACAGCGATTGATCGAACGCAGGCCTAGGCCTCACCTGCACCCCAAAATCCCCATTCCACCTCCAACTCAAATGCGCCAAGGAGATGTTGACTTATGAACAGCCTGACAGTGGAAGCCCTTCATCGCGAGTTCTTCTACAACGGAACCCGCATCCCCGATCCCGCTCCAAGCTTGACCGTCGAACAGGTGAGAGAAATCCTCACGCCGACTTACCCCGAGATTGCGACGGCGACACTGGTGGGGCCGGAGGGCACCGGAGGCGCCCTTCGCTACACGTTCAGCCGAGCAATCGGCAGCAAGGGCTGAGAGAGGCGCTTTCCACAGCATCTCTACTCTGCGCTCTCACTTGCGCCAACGCGATCTGTGCACAGCAAGGAGAGGGTCGCTTCCGAATCATCAAGACAAGGCGGCACATCATGAAGAAGACAAAAGCGGATCAGTCCCACCTTCTTGCGGAACTCCGTCGGCTTGAGTGCAAGCCGCCCAAAAGGGCCGACCGGCTCGTGGCGAGGCATTTGAAATGCGAAGAGTCACAAAGCCTGGCGCACGCCGTCGCAGAAGCGGCCAGGAGATCGTCATCCGGCACGATGCCGGTTCTCGAAGCTCCAGGCGAGCTGCTGCCGCCACTGATATAGCACTGCTGGGCCAGGGTTGCGGTGAAACCCTTCCGCCCCTCCGCCGCATCCCCACAAGCTATCGCCTGGAGACAAACGGCGAGCGCCTCTACCGCCTTTGCATGGCGCTGGTGGAGCGGAATCTCGCAGACGAAAAGCTCTGGCAACAAACCGGCAAGGTCGCCGTGGTCTTCGCGCGAAGCGCCATCCAGAAGCTGATTGAGGAGTTCTCTGGCGGCGCGCTCACAGACAAGGTCGACTATTGTTTTGAAGTCAGGGACGACCTTGGGACAGGATATTGGCGGGGCGGAGCTCTTGGCGAAGGCAAGCTGATGGCCGCGTTCGAACTCCAGGCCTGCGGCTACCTCAAGATCGGAGCTGCGCTGGAGGCGCTCGAAGGGCAGGAGCGATTCCTCGGAGCGGCGTTCTACTTCCTGTTGCGGAGATCGCTCTACCGCTGGATCCGCATCTACGACCACACGGACGCCGAGTGCTACAACGAACAGCTGCATGAGTGGATGGAG
>JBAURN010000156.1:0-1925 GCA_049581225.1 Solirubrobacteraceae bacterium | reverse complement strand
GGCTCGAGCGGCGCCTCTCGGTGGGTCGCCTGGCGCTGGCCCGGGTGGCCGAGCGGAACGGCACGGTCCCCTACCTGGGGGCCGCGCTCACGCTCGTCCCGCAGCCGGGGCGTACGCGCGCTCACATGAAGGGGGGAGAGTTGTTCGTGCCCGTCGGAGACCACCGCCCTTCAGTGGAGCGGCTGTACCGCCGACTCGCGCGCCAAGAGATCGCGGGTCGGCTGGACGCGGCCACCGCGTCGATCGGAGCCTCCTATGGCGGCCTCTCGATCAGGGCCCAGAGCACCCGTTGGGCCTCTTGTTCGGCCAAGGGCGCGATGAGCTTCAACTGGCGTCTGCTGTTGGCCCCGGAGCCGGTGCTCGACTATGTCGTGTGGCACGAGGTGTGTCACCTGGAGATCCGCGACCACTCGCCCCGCTTTTGGGCTCTGGTCGAGCGGCGCTGCCCAGGCTGGCGCGAGCAGCGCGACTGGCTGCGTCGCTACGGGGCGACGCTCGTCCTTTGAAGGACCGCTAGCGCTGGTCTATCGGGACGTAGTCCCGATCGCGCTCGCCCGTGTAGATCTGGCGCGGACGGGCGATCTTCTGCTCTGAGTCCTGCACCATCTCCAGCCACTGTGCGATCCAGCCCGAGGTGCGGCCGATCGCGAACATGACCGGGAACATCGCGACCGGGAGGCCCAATGCCTCGTAGATCAAGCCGGAGTAGAAGTCGACGTTCGGATACAGCTTGCGAGAGGTGAAGTAGTCGTCCTCGAGCGCGCGCTTCTCGAGCTCGGTGGCGATGTCGAGCAACGGGCTGGTGCCGCGCACCTCGAACACAGCGTCCAGGTGCTTTCTGATGATGCGAGCCCTCGGGTCGTAGTTCTTGTAGACCCGGTGTCCGAAGCCCATCAAGCGCTCGTTGCCGGCCTTCACGCTCTCCAGGAAGTCGGGGATGTTGCGCGGCGACTCGATCCTGCGCAGCATCCTCAGGGCCTGCTCGTTGGCGCCCCCGTGCAGCGGCCCGTATAGCGCCGCCACGCCCCCGGCCACGGCCGAGTAGGGGTCCACCTGGGTGGAGCCGATCGAGCGCACCGCGCTGGTCGAAGCGTTCTGTTCGTGGTCGGCGTGCAGGATGAACAGCACGTCGAGCGCCTTTTCCAGGCGGGGATCGGGCTGGTACTTCAGCTCGGTCATCTTGTACATCATCCCCAGGAAGTTGCCCGCGTAGGCGAGGTCGTTGTCGGGGTAGACGTAGGGCTGGCCCATGTTGTGCCGGAACGCGAACGCGGCCAAGGTGGGCATCTTCGCGAGCAGCCTGATGATCTGGATCGCGCGAACCTGCTCGTCGTGGATCTTGTTGGCGTCCGGGTAGAAGGTGGAGAGCGCGCCCACCGAGGCCACCAGCATCCCCATCGGGTTGGCGTCGTAGCGGAAGCCCTGCATGAAGTCCTTGACGTTCTCGTGCACGAACGTGTGGATCGTGATCTCATAGATCCAGTCGTCGAGCTGCTTCTGGGTGGGCAGCGAGCCGTTGATCAACAGGTAGGCGACCTCCAGATAGCTGGAGTGCTCGCACAGCTGCTCGATTGAGTAGCCCCTGTGCTGCAAGATGCCGGCCTCGCCGTCGATGTAGGTGATCGAGCTGCGACACGAGGCCGTGTTCGTGAAGGCGGGGTCATAGGCCATCAGGCCGAAGTCGTCCTCGGAGGTCTTGATCTGGCGCAGGTCCATCGCCCTGACGGTGCCGTCGGTGACCGGCAGCTCGTAGGTCTTGCCGGTGCGGTTGTCGGTGACGGTCAGCGTCTGCTCGCTCATTTGCGCCCTGATTCTTACAGGGTCAGGCAGCGTTGCGTGTCACCGTTGCGCAAAACGGCTTCGCGCCACCACCGTGCGCACGCGTGCGGGTGGCGACAGCGGCGCGTCCCCGTGCGGTCCCCGGC